>JAESQQ010000899.1 GCA_016765095.1 Planctomycetota bacterium
AACATGGCCCTTGATGATTTCGCCTGTGCGGGGGTCGGTGACGGTGGCGCCGTAGGACCAGCCTCGCGTGCGGCGATGAGTACCTCCGGGTCCGGCCACTAGGCCGCACCCGGGGACGAACGTCGGACCTGTCCCGAACACGATCTGGAGCGGAACTCGCGCAGCAACGTGGCCGCGCCTGGCTCCACGCGTCCCCCGTGTCCCTGCGGGACTCTTGGTCAGTCGGGGACGGGAACCAGGCTCATTCGCAGCTCCCGACCGCCACCAATGTTGCAGTAGTCGACCTCGAGCAAGACCGGAGCGGCGCCGCTGACCACAAACCGAGCCCGGTCGAAGGTCGAAGGGTGGTTCGTCCAGCGGTCGATCAGGAGCACGGGCCGAGCTGAGCCCTCCCGCAGCCGAACCCGAACCCCGTCGTCGCTGAGGACCGCCACGATCCAAGCCCCGGATCTCTGGGGGAGAGTCGTCGTCGCCCGGAAGTAAAGGCCTTCAAGGAACGTGCCGAGGCCGGCGCGCTGACAAGTCTCCGTGAAGGGCCAAGGCTCCACCAGCGAGGACAGGACCCAGGCCCGATCCGTGAGGGGCGTGATCTCGTCGGGGCGAGGAGCCTGGAGCCAGGGCTCGTCGGCCGCGTGCGACTTGCGCGGCTTGAAGCGCCCGAGCTGGACGACCCAGGCCTGGCTGGAGAGGTCGCGTGTGCGACCCAGGGGGTCGACGCAGATCCGAAACCCGGTCGGATACCTGCGAGAGACAAGCCGCGTGTGGCGGCGCCGGGGAGGGTGCAGCCAGGAGCCGCCCACGACCACGACGGCCCCTATGTCCCCGCGGCTCAGCTCGGTCTTTGTCGGGACCGGCTCGTCTAGGTCGTGGCGCGAGTCGAGGGTGTATTCCCTGAGGTTGCCCAGCATGTCCATGCAGCCGAAGGGGGAGGGGCTCCCTGTGTCCCCTGTCGTCGGCTGTTGCTCGCGCTTTACGTAACCGAGCGTCGCCCGCTTCGGCGAAGTCTCCTCGCCCCAGGCGGCTCGCGCCCACTCCGCCTCGTGGGGAAGTCGAGCTCCTGCCCAGCGACAGTAAGCTTGCGCGCCAAACCAGCCCACAGAGACCGACTGCTGCCCGAGGCCTGCGGGCACTGCTTCACCGGCCAGGCCCAGGCTCTCTCGGTAACGAGCGAACTGCGCTCGGGTCACCTCGTGCTTGCCCATGAACACGCCCGTCGCGAGCTGCACCGCGAGCCTGTCCCGCCCCTCGAAGAGGGTCGTGCCGCCTGCGGGGATCCACACCAGCGTTGAGCCGTCGGAAGCGTTTCGAAACTCACCCGGAGTTGAGAGCGCTTCGAGGCCGGCGGGGAGCCCGAGCGGGCGCGCGGCCGGCGGGAGTTCGAGCAGCCACTTGGGCGGCAGCCGAAGCGCGAGCGGGAGAGGTCTCCCCCAGACATACCCGTCCACGTCGACCGCCACAGCCACCCACTCTGTCAGGCCCAAGGCCTCCACCTCGCGAGCGGCGAGCGTGACGGACTGAGGCTGACCTGGATCGAGAGTCCCCTTCCAGGCAGGCACGAGAAGAACCGGCGAACCGCCGCGGGTCGGCAGCTCAAGCACGGACTGACCTGCGATCGCCTCGCGGGAGGCGACCACGCCGCCAACGACGACCGCGACCGGCGCCTGGGCCTCGAGCGTGAGCAAGAGCTCCTGGTCCAGCCACAGGTAGATCTCGGGCTGGCGCCGCTCGGAGTCGCCCCAGCGAAGCTGGGGGACCCATGCGCTGAGGCTCGGCGCAAGACGAGGAGACGGAGAGGAGGCGCCTTCGCCCTGGCCCGACACCTCGAGTCCGACGAGCACCGCGAAGGTCAGCAGAATCGCGACCCCAGCGAAAGCTGCCACGAGGGCTGGCCCGGTCCTCGAGGCCGACCCTCTCCCAAGCGAGGCCGCGCAGGCCTCGAGGTCCGCGATCAAGGCTGGCATGCCCGGATATCGAGCGGCGGGATCCTTGGCAAGGCAGCGCATGCAGATCGCCTCCAGCCGAGGGTCGATTCCTTCTCGGTGCGCCGAAGGAGGCTCGGGGACCACGCTGAACACAGCAACGAGGAGCTGGTAGCTCCCCATGCCGACAAAGGGCGGCCGTCCGCTCAGCATGTCGTAGAGCGTCGCCCCAAGCCCATAGACCTCGGTCGCGGGGCTGACCTGGTGAACCTGACCGCTGGCTTGCTCGGGTGCCATGTAGGCCGGGGTCCCGAGGAGCTGTCCCGTCGTGGAGAGGTGCTGGTTCTGGTCGACGATCTTCGCGAGGCCGAAGTCGCCCAGCACCGCGCGCCGCCTGGGCGTCACGAGCACATTCTCGGGCTTGAGGTCGCGGTGAAGGACCCCCGCCTCGTGGGCGTGGGCGAGGGCGCGCGCGAGCTGGAGGGTCAAGTCGAGGGCAAAGGCAGACTCGAGCGCCCCTTGCGCCTTGAGGATCTCTGCGAGGGAAGTGCCTGGGACGAGCTCCATTGCCAAGAAGGCGTTGCCTCGCTCGGTCTGGCCAAAGTCGCGGACCGCCACGATCCCTGGGTGCCTGAGCTTCGCGAGCGCGGCCGCCTCGACCTCAAACCGAGCCAGAGACTCGGCGCTGTCTCGGAGCTGGACCTTGAGCGCGACCTCTTCTCCGTCCGCGCTCCGCGCGGCGAACACGGCCCCCGTCGCGCCCCGGCCGAGCTGACGCTCGATCCGGTATCGCCCCTGGATCACGTCGCCCGGAACGGGCAACTGCTCCGAGAAGGGAACGCCAGCGCCGCTGCCTGGAGTCGCGCTGCCTGGCTTCATTGAGCGAGTCGCTCCAGCGCGCCTTGCGCCTCCTGCTTGGCCTCAGCGTCACCGTCCTGGGCCGCCGCCTTGCGATACCACTCGATCGCCTGGGTCTCGTCCTCCTCTACCCCGCGCCCTGCGGCGCACATGTCCCCCATGTTGACCATGGCCGCGGCGTTCCCCCGCTCGGCGGCGCCGCGATACCACTCCGCGGCGGCCTCGTCGTCTTGGGCCACGCCCTCTCCCCGCGCATACATTCCCCCCAGGTAGAGCCTGGCCTTGACGTGGCCCGCCTTGATCGCACGCCGATACCACTCCACGGCGGCCACGTCGTCCTCGGCCACGCCTTTGCCGTTTGCGAGCACAAACCCCAGGCTGAACATGCTCTTCGTGTGACCCTTGCTGGCGCCCCGCCGATACCAGCCCGCGGCAGCTTCGTCGTCTTGGGCCACGCCTCGACCCTTCGCGTGCATGAGCGCCAGGTTGAACATGGCCTTTCGATAGCCCGTCTCGGCGGACCGGCGACACCAGACCACCGCCTCCACCTCGTCTTTCGCCACCCCGCGACCGAGCGCGAGCACGACCGCCAGGTTGTACATGCCGGCCCCGCTCCCCTTCTCGGCGGACCTGCGGTACCACCGTGCGCCCTCGGCCTCGTCCTTGGCGACGCCCCGCCCCCTCTGGAGAGAAAACCCCAGGCTGATCATGGCCTTTGCGTGCCCATTCTCGGCCGCCCGGCGTTGCCACACCACCGCCTCCACCACGTCCTTCGTCACCCCGCGACCGTAAGCCAGCGCGCTCGCGAGGTTGTGCATTGCTGAGGCATGCCCTTTTTCGGCGCTTCGCCGATACCAAACCACGGCCTCCACCTCGTCCTTCGTCACCCCGCGACCCTTCGCGAGCGAGAGCCCCAGGCTGTACATGGCCTGCCTGTGGCCTTTCTCCGCAGCCCGGCGATACCACGCCGCGGCCTGCGCCTCGTCCTTGCGCAAGCCCCGACCCAAGTTCAGGGCGTTGCCTAGCTTGACCATTGCCGGCAGGTGCCCCTTCTCGGCGGCCTGGCGATACCAGGCCACGGCCTCGGCTTCGTCCTGGCTCGCCCCGCGCCCGCTCCAGAGCATGCCCGCCAAGCGATACATGGCGTCCGGGCCCCCTGCCTCGGCGGCGCGGCGATACCACTCCCCTGCGCGCACCTCGTCGACGACCACTCCACGGCCCCTGTTGAGCATGTAGGCCAAGTTGAACATGGCGTCTAAGTGGCCCTTCTCGGCGGCCCGGCGATACCAAGCCACGGCCTCGGCTTCGTTCTTCTCGACGCCCGTTCCCTCAGCCAGCATGACCCCGAGGTTGTACATGCCGTTGGGGTAACCCAGGTTGGCTGCGCGACGCAGCCACTCGACGCCGCGCTGCTCGTCTTTGGGCACGCCCTCGTGGCCCGCCGCCAGCATGGCCCCGAGCGTAAACATGGCCCTCGGGTGCCGCCTGGCGGCCGCGAGGCGCAACCACTCGACCCCCCCGGGGACGTCCTTGGGCACCCAGAGCCCTGCGATCATTAAGTCGGCCTGACTGTTCATGGCCTCGATGTGACCCAAGTCGGCCGCCTGACGAAGCAGCGCGACCGTCTCGGCGGCACGCCCGGCCACCGACGCGCGCATCGCGCGCTGGAACAACTCCTCGCCGCTCGGGGCAGGTTCGCTGGCGCCCGGAGAAGGCCCGCTCTCGCTCGAGGTCGGCCCGGGCTCTGCGGCCCCCGCGGGCGACACCGGAGGCGGACTTGGGGTCGGCGTCTGGCCCGACAACCTCACAACGAGGACCACGACGACGAGCGCGAGGAGAAGCCCCGCCCCGACGAGCGGGACCCCGGCCCTCGACCCCTCCGCGCCGAGGCAGGCCTCAAGCGCCTGCCCGAGCTCCGCAGCGCTCGCCCAGCGCGCAGCGGGGTCCTTCTCGAGGCAGCGCATGACGACCGACTCGAGGTCGCGCGGGACCTCGGGCCGAAGCGAGCGAAGGGCTGGCGGTCTCTCGTCAGCGGTCGCCGCCAGATTCTCGATCAGGCTGGTCGCGAGAATCGGAGGCCTCCCGCTCAGGGCGGCGTAGAGGACCGCACCGAGCCCATAGACGTCAGCCTCTGGCCCGACCGCTTGGGCGGCGGCCTGCTCGGGCGCCCAGAACCCAGGCGTCCCCAAAAACACCCCGGTCTGGGTCAAGCGCTGCTCCTTGCCCTCGCCGCTGACGTCCTTGGCGAGGCCAAAGTCGGTCAGCATGCCGACGCCGTGGACGCCCAGGAGCACGTTGTCTGGCTTTAAGTCGCGGTGCAACACGCCCTGGGCGTGGGCTGCTTCGAGACCGGCCGCGAGCTGAACCCCGAGGCGAGTCGCAAGTTGAGGTGAGAGCAAGTTGACCCTCAGTCGGTCCTCGAGGGACCCCTCCGGGTGGTAATCCATGACCAGATAGGGCGCCCCACGCTCGCGTCCAGTCTCGCGGAGGCGCACGACACTTGGGTGCACGACCTTCGCCAGCGCGAGCGCCTCCCGCTCAAAGCGCTTGCGCTGCCCGGGAGCTGCTTGGCTCCCCTCGAGCAGAACCTTGATCGCGACCACCTGCCCGGTGTTTGGGTCGCGCGCCTTAAAGACCGCACCCATGGCCCCGCGACCGAGCTCCTCCAAGACTTGGTACTGGCCGATCCGTTCCACGTCGCGATTGTGCCACCCTTGCCCGAGGCCCGTCCGGCCTCCCGCTGGTCGCCCTCAGCATGGCTCCAATGGGCTCTACGCGCCCGCTCGGCCCCGGCTCGGGACCTCCCTCAGCGCCACGAGGCTCACCCATGCCAGAACGAGTGGGAACGCTGGCGTTGCCGATCACGCGGTTCAGCCCTATCCTCAAGGGTAGGTAAAAGGGGCGACCCATGAGCAAAGCCGTCAGCCGCCGTTACGCGATCATTTCGGACCTCCACTCCAACGTGGAAGCCCTCACGAATGTGTTCGCGGACATTAAGAGCCAAGGCGTCGAGGACATTATCTGCCTCGGCGACGTCGTCGGCTATGGACCCCAACCGCGGGAAGTCATGGCCATGACCATGAGCACCGTCCGGGTCAGCCTGATGGGCAACCACGACGAAGCCGTCCTGAAGGGCGCCAAGAACTTCAACGCCTGGGCCCGCGAGGCGATCGACTGGACCCGCGACGAGATCCAGGTTCAAGACGGCGCCGAGAAGGAGCGCTGGGCTTACCTCAAGCGCATGCCCATGTCGTTTCAAACCAACGGGCTCTACTTCGTGCACGGCTCGCCTCGCCAGCCGACGATCGAGTACATCCTCCGCGAGGACATTTACAACGGGAACTACGACAAGTTCGACGAGATCTTCGAGAGCTTCGAGAAGATCCTCTTTGTGGGGCACAGTCACACCCCTTGCGTGATCAACGAGGACCTCGATTACGTCACGCCGACCGAGATCGAGCACAACTTCACCTATACCCGTGACCGCAAGAAGTTGATCGTCAACGTCGGCTCTGTTGGTCAACCACGCGACAACGACACCCGCTCTTGCTACGTCGTTGTCGACGACGACAAGCTCACCTTTCGGCGAGTCGAATACGACGTCGCGCCAGTGGTCAAGAAGATCAAGGCTATCGACCGGCTCTCAGACAACCTTGGACTCCGGCTCAAGAAGGGCGTCTAGTGCCGCCCCTCACAAGTTGCGGCACCCCCCAGTGCTTTCGTAGGGGAGGGGTTTACCCCCTCCCGCG
>JAESQQ010000900.1 GCA_016765095.1 Planctomycetota bacterium
CGGGCGTTCCACGTCGCAACCGATGACGCTGATGGGACTTACGCGTGCGACGAGCTGTCATTCAGCTCAGCTGCACCCAACTCTTCCTAGTAAAGCGGAGCGCGATTCTGAGCGAGGTCGCCTTCATAGCGAATGGGAGTCGTGAGACCACCCTTGTGGGCGACCTCTCAGAATCGTGGCCTCCGGTTTAGGAGTCGTGAGATCACCCTCGTGGGCGACCTCTCAGAATCGTGGCCTCCGGTTTAGACGAGTCGGAATAGCTCTTCCCCTTCGCTCGTTGAGCCACCTCAACCTGGAGGTGGTCCGTGCGGATCCTGACCCTGCTGCTCTCGCTCGCGTTGCTCTCGCTGACCACCGCCTGCACGACTCAGAGCAACGACGAGGGGGGCGCGACCTCGCGGCCCACTTCCCGACCTGCGGACGGGCGCTGATCCTCACGGGTCCTCTCGAGGGAGGCTCGCCTAGTCTTCGCGGGCTCGCGCCCGAAAGGGCTCGAGTCCTTGCGGGCCGTGGATCTGCTCGAACGCGTCGAGGATCGAAGCGGGAAACTGGAGCTTGGGTTCGATCGCGAGACCCCGAGTCCAGAGGTCCAGGATCTGCTGGCGGCCAGCGCGCTTGCGGCGAAGCAGGAGGCTGCCCTCGAGGAGATAGGTGTCCCCTCGATGACTCTGAATCTCCCGGGCGGATCGAACCCAGCCTAGCGCGAGCTCCAACTGGGCTTTGTTCTTGGGGACCTGAAGCACGAAGCTCGCCCCGTTCATCTGCAGCATAGGTCCTCGGCTGAGCGGGATCGCCGTCCCATAGCTCGCGACGACTTGGTCGACCTCGGCGCGCCGGGCTCGTCGCGGCTCCCCTTCGGGAGTCACGATCGGCATCAGACCGTTGACGCTGAGGTAAGCGGCCAACGTGTTGACGTTCATTCCGCCCCCGCGCGCGAACGACTCCAACACGATGTCGCGACAGGCATGAGCCTTTCGCCCCTCGGAGAGTCCGAGGGTCGCGTTCGCCAAGAGCCGAAACGCCTCCGGGTCGCCTGGGAACTCCCGAACTGCGATCTTGGCGGCCTTCATAGCCGCCTCGTATTCTCCGTGGGCCAGCCAACTCCGCGTCAGGCTCATCCGCCCGACCCGATCCTCTTGGCCCGCCTTGACGAGCGCCTCGAAGCGGGGGACCGCCAAGTGGCGTTTGCCGCGCATCGAGAACATCTCGGCTTCGAGGTAATCCAGTTCGCGCTCGTCGATGTTGAGTTCACGGGCTTCGCGAATCGCCTCGCGGGCCTCGCCGAAGCACTCGCGGCCGACGAGGAACCGACAGCGCTCGAGGATCACGACAGGATCGCGAGGAGCAGCGCGTCGAGCCTTCTCGAACAGCGGCTTGCAGTCCCCGTAGGGCGCCATGCGGGAGGCTGCGAAGAGAGCTTCACGAAGCTTGGACCGTGCAGCCGGAGTCGCCCTGGACGCGCGCATTTCCATTCGCATTTGAAGCTCTGGGAGGCTGTCACCGGGCTGATAGCGCTGCCAGATCTTCGGAGCCTTCTGGCTGCCACCCACGACCAGCACGAGCGCCCCCAGCGGACCGGTGACCAACTCCGTCGCGTCAAGCGTGAAGCGAGCTGGCTCTACCCGCGCCGCCTTCCTCCAGGCGTCGAGCGCGCGAGACTTCCAGGCCGGCTCTTCCCAGTCCTCTTTTCCCTTGAGCCAGAGCGCCAGCCCGCGCTGGATGTAGGCCCGGGCCGAGGAGCGAACTTCGAGGATTCGCTGACTGCTGCGGACGGCCTCGTCAGCGTGCCGGAGCACGAGCTGAAGGTGCAGCAGGTGCTCGAGGAGCCGGAAGTCCTGGTGCGGCGCCAACAGATCCCGCCCTGCCTCCAAGCGCTCGAGAGCCCGCTCGCGCTCTCCCCTTTGAAGCAGCATGACGCCCTCAGCAAAGGCCATGAAGGGGTGATCGGGCTCGAGTTCACGGACTCGCTCGATAGCCTCCTGGAACTCCGAGGCCCCTCGGTCCTCCGCTCGAATCGCGCCCGCCAGTTCGCGCGCCGAGGCGGCGACCTCGACTCCACTCCGGAACGCCAGCCGAGCAGCGTCGAGCCGCTCCTCGCCTGGGGCTCGCTCCAAGCGACTGATGGCCGCCTGCGCGAGGTCGCTCAACTCGCTCCCGGCGGTGTTCAACCCGCGGTAGACCTCGAGCGCGTCCTCGTCTTCTCCCCGCGCCTCGAGGATCTCCGCTTGAAGCCTGCGACTCCTCAGTCCGACGAGGTCCTCTCGGCCGGCGAAGGGCGCCAGGAGCGCCAACGCGTCGTCGTAGCGACCGCGTCGCCGGAGGACACCCGCCGCCTCCAAGCGGAGGCCGTCGTTGCTCGGATCCGCCTCGACGGCCGCGAGGAAAGGAGGACAGACCACGTCCCCGACCGCGCCCTGGCGGCAGGCGAGCCTCGCCGCCTGAAGCGGATCCGTCGGAATCACGGGGGAGGGCGTCGCTGTGCGAGTCTTGGCGAGGCTCGCGCTCGGAGACTCGCTCGGAGACTCCGCGCCGGCCAAGGTTGGATCTCGCCAGCGGAGATACCCGGCCCCGCCTGCGGCTGCGCCCAGGATCAGGAGCGCGGCGACCAGGAGGGCCCACGGGAGTGGGCGCGTGCGGCTGGCCGCCAACAGGCCGCTGGCGTGGCTCGGCTCCTCGCCCCGACGAAAGGAAGCCAGGTCCTCGCCGAGCGCTTTGGCCGAGAGGTAGCGGGCCCCGGGTCGCTCCGCGAGGGCCATCATGCAGATCCGATCGAGCGGCTCCGGAACGTCTGGATTCAACGATCGTGGGGTCGGGGCGTCCTGGCGACGCACGGCCGCGTCGAGCTCGTTGAAGTTGGCCCCCTCGTAGGGACGCCGGCCGGTCAACGCCTCGTAGAGGATCACGCCGAGGCTGTAGACGTCGGAGCGGGCGTCGACGTCCTTCCCGCGAAACTGTTCGGGGGCCATGTAGTAGGGCGACCCGACGACCTCTCCGCTGTTGGTCAGACGGACGAGCTGGTTGTAGTCGCGCGCGAGCCCGAAGTCAGTCAGGCGCGGACGTCCGTCCTCCAAAATGACGTTGGCAGGCTTGAGGTCGCGGTGGATCACCCGCCGTTCATGGGCGAAGTGGATCGCGTCGGCCAGCGCTTCGAGGAGCTCGACCGCCTCGTCTGGCATCAGCGGCGCCGAGAATCGCAGGTGCTCCTCGAGCGTCGGCCCTTCGACATACTCCATTGCATAGAAGTGGCGACCGGCGTCCTCGCCGACGTCGAACACGCCCACGATCCCCCGGTGTTGCAGCTTGCTCGCGACCTGGGCTTCACGCCGAAACCGCTCGATTTCTTTCGCGTCGACATAACGTCCGTCCGTGACCTTTATTGCGAACTGGCGCTCCAAGCCCGCCCGTCGGCCCAAGAACACGACCCCGAAGTTCCCCCGGCCAATCTCTCGCTCCAAGACGTAACCACCCAGGTGGGGGGAGCTGAGGAAAGCGTCTCGCTTGCTCATCTGGTCAGCCCAGCCAGCGCTCGGCTCGGGTTCGGGTTTGTGCGGGGGCCCTTCCACCGCCCCCTGGCCGCTCGGACGGGGACTGGGGGGAACGAGATCGCTCGCCCCGCAGCGAGGGCACGCCAACCTGCCCCGCTCGCCGAACTCCTTGCCGAGGACCGCTGCGCGGCAGGTTTGGCACACGAAGGGGGTGTTTGGGAGGGCCTTGAGCAGCAAGCCGCGCTGGTCTTCACTCAACAGACCCGCCGCGACCAGCGCCTTCCCAGGCGGGCCGTCTAGGACCTCCGGCGGTTCTTTTCCGCTAAGCCAGCCGCGTGCCCGCGCCAGCCTCCGCAGTGCCTCATCGAGCACGAGAGCCTCCCGAGGGAAGCCTACCCGATCCGAAGACCACAGCCAGAATTGGATCGGCCCAGCGCTCTACCAACCCAATGGCGTAAACCTCACCAGCCTCGGCGCGAAGAAGAGCGCTCGCCGCACTGAAGTGGGCGGGGGAGGGAGCCAAGACGATAAAGCGGAGCACGATTCTGAGCGAGGTCGCCGTCCTAGCGGAGGGGAGTCGTGAGACTACCCCCGTGGGCGACCTCTCAGAATCGTGGCCTCCGGTTTAGCGACGCTTGAACACTCGGGAAGCGCGACGGGCAGGGCGGAGCGGCCAGTCGGCGCGGCCGATGTAGATCTCGTCGCGCTTGACGGCCTTGGGCCCGATCGACTCACGGTTGTAGCCGATCCCCCGAGTCGAGCTTTGGCTCGACCAGTAGACAAAGCCGGTGATCTTTCCGGAGCGGTTCCGAATCCAGTTCACGAAAATCGCCGAGTGACCGCTGCCGGAGTGGCGCCAGAATTGGACGAAGTCGCCGGGGCGCGCGTCGTCGAGGCTCTTGAGTTGAGTCCCGAGCCCGAGGGACTCAAGGCCGTAGGCCGCGAGCCGGCGACGCTCTCGCTTGACCTTGCTGTCCCCAAAGAAGCGCAGCCGAAGCTCGTGGAGTTCGGCCGCGTTGAGCCCTTCGATTTCGCCGCCCGCTGCCTTGAGGAGTGCGCAGAGGTAGACCTCGAACGTCAGCCCGCAGCAATAGCTACGCTTCTTCGGATCCCCCGTGCAGAGCGTGCGGCCTTGATAGACCAGGGTCTGCGTCGTCCCCTCCCACGTGCCGCTCTTGGGCCAGTGATAGGCGTAGCTCCCGTCCATGGGGTAGCTCGCCATTTGCGCCAGGACGTAGCCGTTGAGGCTCTCCTTGGGGGCCGGCGGGAGGGGGCGAGAGGTCACGGGCGCTGCCTCCGCCGGCTTGGACTGAGGGGCGGCCTCGTTAGCCTCACGGTGGCTGCAGTTGCAGTGGAGGTACTTCTCAACCATGCCTTTGATCGCGGCCTGCTTCAAACCGAAGGTCTTGGCGGCCGCCTTGAAGAGGTCCTTAGCGCTGGCCGACTTGCCCGTCTCGGCCTTCAAAAACGCCTGGACCGCAGCCTCGTCCTGCTCGAGGCCGAGCATGAGCGCGTTCGAGAGGATGTCGCTGATCCCGACCGCAGTCTTGAGGTGCTTTGGGTCCAACTTGCAGGCCTTGTCACCTCTCCGCGCCTTGTTGGAACCCTTGTCGACTTTCCGCTCCTTGGAGGAGGGCTCCTCTTTGGCTCTGCGCTTCTCGGCTGCCAAGCGCTTGTAGTCCTTCGGGACTGGGTAGATCAGCGGCTTCCCCGGCGGCAGTAAGGTCTTCACGAAGGCAATCCTGGCCGGGATCGCAGCTCGGATCTTGGCGGCTTCGGCCTTGGGGATCCGCTCGGGGTGGTGGATCAAGGTGTAGGCGAAGAGCGCCGACTCGGCCAAGTCTTCGCCTCTTGGGTTCTTCTTGGCGTAGCGGGTCACGAAGTCCGGGTCGGACTTCTGAGCCTTGAGCCAGGCCGGAGACTTCGCGTGCGGACCGTCCCAGGCGGCGTGAACTGCCTCGTGGAAGATGGTCTCTTCCAAATCGTGAGTGGAGATTCGCTTGGTCGCGTTTGCGGAGTAGATCACGATCAGCCCTCGGTCACTAAACGCGGTTGTGTCCTCGTGGCCCTTGTGCACAACGAGGCGATCAACGCCGGAGCGGAGCGAAGTCGGCAGCTTTCCGAGTCGGGGTGTGTAGCGAAGGGCTTCCTTGCGGGCGAGGGCCTTCGTCTTGAAGCCAATGTCCATGAACAGCTTGATGCTCGTCCCGTCGCTGTAGGTCGAGACGAATACGAAGGCCTGTTGTCTGAGGGGAGCGTCGCCGACTTTGCTCGGCATCTCGGCCAAGGCCTGTCCCTTGAACTCGAGGGTCTTGAACGTGTTGGGGTCCGTCTCGACGATGAAGTCGAAGTCGGTCCCGACGACCGAGGACGAATAGACCTCCCCGAGAGCTGGCGAGGCGACCAGGAACAGGGCGGTGATCAGAGCGAGCTGCCCTGGCTTGACGGCGTTTGGCTTCATGAAGACTCGATCTGGGGGCTGGGGGGATGGGTCGGCTAGGCCTCACGCGACTCTGGGTCGTCTTCGCCCGACGCGTCAGGATCTGCGGAGTCGTCGCCAGGCATGATTTCGCCCAGGCTAATGTCCATTCCGAGCGCGTCGAAGTCGGCCTCAGCCGCGCGCATCTCGCCAGAGGTCAGCATTTCGAGGTCGTCGTTGCTGTCGAGGATCTTGCCCTCGTCGGAGTTCATGACCACGATCCCCTCGTCCGAGACTTGGTATTGGCGAGCTGAGTCGCTTGGCACGACCCGGAGGTCCTCACTCGATTCGAACTCCTCCGAACTCGGGAAGAGCATTTCGGCCGAGGCCTCCATTCGAGCCGAGGCCTTGGGCATGTTCTCGTCGTCGTCCAAGATCACGAACACGCCGGAGTCGCGAATCTCGGCCTCGTAGCTCGCCTGGTCGCTGAAGATTTTCTCGGTCAACTCGTCGCCGGTCGGATCCGCCTCGAGGTAGACGTAGCGCAGCGCACGCTGCTCGAACACCATCGCGAAGGCCGTCCCGTGCTCGACCTTGAGGCTCGTGGCCAGGATCGTCGGGCGATCCTGGTGGATCAGCCGCGCGCCTTCTCGGGCGGAGCACTCGACTGCCCCGTCGTCGCGAACCCGAAAGTGAAGCGCGCCGCCTGGAGAGTCGTCGGGCTCGATCACGACCCCCTCGTCGCGCGAGAGGAAGTGGTGGCTGAACAGGTAACACTCCGGTGAGATCCTGCCGTTGGTCCCGACTGTCCTGACCTGCTTGCGGCCGACCGCGAGGCCTAAGTAGGTCTTGTCGCGGCGGCGCGAGACGACCACGATCAGGAACCAGATCACAGCGACGGCCATCAGCCCGAGCGCGATCGCGCTCTGTTTCCAGTTGCGCGGCGCCTCGATCGGGAGGCCGCGACGCCCCGGGACCACGGCGCCCCCGACAGGCTCGAACAGCAACCCCAGGCTCCGAGCGTCGTCGGGCATTTCGGCCGGGAGCTCGATCGTGAGGCTCAGCTCCTGTTCGCCCCCCTTGAGGGAGATCTCTGCGTTGGACGAGGTCAGGCGAGCGCCCTCGACTCCGCCCAGGCTGATCGCGGCTCGAATCGGGCTCGGAGGGGCTGGCCGGACCGCGACTCGAACCTTCAGGCCGAGGGTCCCGCCTCGTGGGAGGGGGTGATCGAGGTCGACTTCTTGGCCTTCGAATTGGACGCTCACGACCTCCAGCGCGTAGCTCGGCGCCGGCGCGACCTCCAGCGGCGCGTCGAGGCGGATCGCGAGGGGCCCTTTGGCGCGCAGCTCGAGGGGGCCGCTCCCGCGCGGGACGAAGCTCCCCGACACGCTCAGGCCCTCGCCAGCGGTGAGCGTCACGCCCTCTCGCCGTCCGCCGCCCTCGCTGGCCTCGAGGACGAGGTCGGCGGCCATAAATCCAGGCGGGAGGACAGCCATGATCCGGAGCGGCTGGCCGACCTCGGGACGACCGCCTAGCTGGAGCTGGACTTCGGCATCGACGGGCGAGAGCTTGATCGCAGGGCCGAGGACCTTCGCCCTCCCGGTGCCGATCACGCGGGAAGCGTAGAGTTTCTCGCGCCCGCGTCCCAAGTCAGCCTGGGGGGGCTCGCCGTTTAGGACGAGCTCTCGCCCTCCGGCTCGAACCACGATCGTCCCCGGGGAGGCCGAGGGAGCGACGACTCGGATTCCCCCGGCGCGGAGGCGATACGCCAACACCCCCTCAGGCGCGGTCAGGGTCGGCGCGACGCTCACGATCGACCCGCCGTGAGCGGGAAGGCCCAACGCTTCGCTGACCTCGAGCGACCAGAGCCGCCCAGCGCGATCGAGCTGTTGGCCACCCGGGATCTTGATCGGATCCGCGCTCCGGATCACGATCCGAGCGGGGTAGGGAAGCTTCAAGTCGCGTTGGGACGCCGGAACGCGCAGCTGCTTCCCGACGATCCCGACCCCCCGGATTCGCGCCGCCACGAGGGCGACCGCGTCCTCGTTGAGGGCGAACACCTCGGCCCCCAAAGCCTCGAGGAAGGGTGTCGAGGCCCCGCCGGCTGGCAGGGCGGCCTTGAGTCCGATCAGGCGTGGCTTGCTCTTCTGGCGGAGGAAGGCTTGGCGAAGCAGGCGGAGGGCGGCCCGATTGACCGCGTCGCGCGCCGGTTGAGCCTCGTCCTTCCTCGCCAACGCCAGCGCTGCAGCGGGAGCTCGGCCCTCGCTCGAGATCACGTCGAGGTCGTCGTCGCTGTAGACGACGACCGTCCCCTTCGCCCCAGCCCACTTGCTGGCCATGACCAGCGCGCGTTGAAGGTCCGCGCCGCCAGGCCGAGGGCCCGCCGCTAAGAGACCCCGGAGGATCGAAACCGCGCTCTTGAGATCCTGGACTGAAGTCTCCGCCAGCTCGGGAGCGTCGCTCAGCGCGAGCGCGACGCGGTCGCCGGAGCGGAGCGCGAGCGCGAGGGCTTCGACGAGCGCGATCAGGCCGCTTCCCTTGGGATCGGAGTGGTGGAGGCTCGCGGAGCGATCGACCACGATCGCGACCCGCCGCTCTTCAGCGCATGCCTGCGTGCTGACGAGCGAGAGGGCCAACGCGGCCAGGAGTGGGACGACTCGGAGCGCGCGCACGCTTAACGCTCCAAAGTCAGGGTCACGGGGATCTCGAGGCGCTGTTTGGGCGCCTTGGCGTCGAGCACGACCAGCGTCCCCGTGTATGAACCTGCCGGAAGATCCGACGAGAGGTAGACCGAGAGCGCGACTCGGCGGGTGCGCGCCCCGAGGCGCACGCCGTCCCAGCCGTCGAGGGGCCGGACCCGGAGGTCGAACGCGGGCTGAATCACCGCCGGCCCGCGGAGCGCGCTCGGCTCGAAGGACACCGCGACGTCGCCGCCGCGCGGCCAGGCGATCTCGACTGCAGTCGAAACCCAGCCCCAGCGGCCCCGGAGGCGGACCGCACTCGGGGCGTGGACCGCCGGGAGGAGCTTGATTCGAATCGGGATTCGCTTCGCGGTGAGCGAGAGCCCGACGACTCTCACGGTGGCTTGTCCCAGGTAGTCACCTGCCGGGAGCTCACGCCCCGGTTCGCAGCGAAGCGTGTTTCCCTCGAGCACGACCGTCAGCTTCGCGCCGGCGGGCCCGGCGAGGGGGCTGAACTCCAGCGCGAGCTCGCCCGGGCTGAGGGTCAGCCCGAGCGGGATCGAGACCCCCCCCGGCGCCCCGGCCGCGACGTCTCCGAAGATCAGGCCTTTGGTGGCGGGGCCGCTGAGGCGATAGCGCGTCAGGCTCACAGGGACACGGGCGGACCACGTCGCGCCGTCCTCGGTCTTTGCGGAGAGAGCCAAGCTGGTCCCGCGGAGCGGAACGCGGAGGGTCGTCTTCGCGCCGGGCGCGAGGGCTCGAGTTCCGAGCGGCGTCTCGAGCTGGACACCGCGCTCAGGATCGCCAGTGACGGTCAGGTCCACGGTCGGCGCTGGGTCGCCAGCCCAGGCCACCCCGCTCAGACCCTTGGGGTTAACACTGAGCGCGAGAGGAACGGGCGCCCGCTTCCCCTCGCCTGGGAGCACGGTCAAGGCCAGGGTCCGCTTGAGCACGAAGGTGCGTCCCCCTTCGGCCAACACGGCCTCGACGACCAGGCTGAGTGCGGTCTCCTTGGGGACCGTCGGGGCACGGAAGCTGGCCTGGAACACATCGCCCTCTCGCTTGAGGGTCAGGGGAGGCCCGAGCGAGCGGTCTGCCCCGAGCACGAGCCGGGCGCGGAGGTGGACCCGACCGCGGACCTTTGCCAAGCCGTCGGCCGATCCAACGAGCCGGACCGCGATCTGGCCCTCCTCGCGGCTTCCGAGCCGCTCGGGAGGCCGACCCTCGACGAATTCGATCCCGAAGCTGGGCTCGATCAGCGCCACGACCTCGGCCCCGGCGGGAGCGTCCAGGCTCCACTTGCCCGCGGCTGGGTCCTCGACCAAGCCGACTTGGAAGGGGCCGGCTGTGGTCTGGATCGGCTCAACCGCAGCGCCCTCCCCGGGACCGGTGATCGTGCCCAGCTCTGCTCCCTGGACCAAGAACGCGAGCCGCCCGGTGTGGGGGACGACTTCGACTTCGCGGCCTGCCTTCTCGGCGCGGAGGTAGCCAAGCGCCTCTGTGGCGACTTCGGCGAACGCGGGCGCGAGGCGATCGGCGTCCGCGACGGGGAACACGGCTCCGCCCGTCGCCGCCACGATTCGACTCAGGAAGGGGGTCGCGGCCTCTTCGCCGAGCGCGAGGGCGAAGATTCGCCAGCCCTTGCTGGCGAACTCGTCCAGGATCGGCTTGAGCGCGGGCCCGCGGGCCCGCCGGCGCCCGCGGTAGGGGACCCCGTCGGTCAACAGAATCACCGCCGAGCCGGGAGGGGCTCGACCTGCCTCGAGCATGTCTCGAGAGAGCGCGAGCCCGCTCGCGAAGTCCGTGATCCCGTTTCGGCTCAGGCCGCTGAGCTGGGCCTGCAACCCACCCCGGTTGGTGCCTGCGGCCCTCAGCGGCCGCTGGACCGTGGCGTATTTCGCGTACGTGATCACGCCCACGTTGTCGTCGCTGCCGACGAGGCCCAACACGAGCTGCGCGCCCTGGGGTCCAACGCGGCTCGGGTCGGTCCGACGCATGGACGTCGAGCTGTCGAGGAGCAAGACCAGCCGGCGCCCGCCCGGGTTCAAGCTCCCGGTCAGCGGGGCTGTGGCGCAGCCCCCGCCAGCCGCCACCAGGGCGCCGATCAGGAAGATCGGCAGCCGCCGGCGAGCTCTAAATCGGAGGCGGAGTCCCATGAAGCGAGCACTCTAGCCTGGAATCCGACCCGAATTCAGGGGATCGGGGCCGCACCTCCTAGTACGCCGGCGCTTCGCCGGATCGAAGCGATCGCACCCGTGCGCGAGGGACGGGGCGGTGAGTGTTGGAACACGGGATATCAACAGGGAATAGAGAGCAGAAACAGAGAATGGAGAGCCGCCCCAAGGCTCTGTGTGTGCAACCCGGCGGAACCGGACGCGCTAGTCGATTCCCTGTTGCCGTTGTTGTGCCATCTGTCGATATTCCGTGTTCCCTGCTTCTCCCTTCCAGAGGCAGGGTGACACCGGTCAGTGTTCCTGACTCAACCTCCCAGACTCCCGCTCAGCCCGCGGGTGGGGCTGGGGCGTCGAGGCCTTCCTGCTCCAGGGAAGCTCCCTCTGCCTCTGGCGTGTCGGGTTCGCTGGGCCCCGCCCCAGGCCGCTCCGTCCCCCCCCGGAGCAGGAACAGCCCCAACAAGAGCACCCCTGCCGCCAAGACCGCGAAGTAGGGCACGAGCCACGTCAGGGCCGGGAAGAACACGACGTCCCGAGCTGCACCCTCAGCCCCCAGCGCGCGAAGGAGTCCGGCGTAGTAAATGCTCGCGAGCCCCATTCCGACGTTGAGGGCGAGCCCTTTGTAGCTCAACGCGGTCGCTCGTCGACTCGACTCGACCTCAGCGTTTATGTAGTGGCTCTGCATGAACCCGACTGCGCTCAGAACGAGGAACGGCCCAAGCGCGAACAACGCTCCCCAGTAGGGGATTCCAAGCCCGAGCCCGAACAGGCTGGCCCCCACGACGAGCGAGAGGATCAGGAAGTTGGTCGTGGGCCGGCAGGTGGTCACGAGAACGCGACTGATCCTGGCGCTCACGATCCCAAACAAGGCAGCGCAGGCGCTGATCGGACCGAGGAGATAGGTCGGGATCGAGACCAGTCGGAAGTACTCGCTCCCGAGGAGGACGAACTGGCGGGCCACACTGTCGAGGGCCAACCCGCCCAAGATCACGAGGAGCACGAAGGGAGCTGAGAGGATCCAGCGCCCGGTGCCTAGCACCTGCCTAAACGCTGTCCGGACCGACGAGAGGTCTGGGGCGGGCGGCGTCTCACCGACTTCCCGCATGCGCCAGGCCGTGAGCAGCGCGAAGCAGGCGCTGACGAGGGTCATCAGGACGGGAATCCGGATCAGCGAGCTCTGCGGGATCGGGCCCGCGAAGCCAAACGCCCCCAGGACGGCCCCCATGATCTCCCGGTCGTAGACGAGGGCTCCCGTGATCATGGCGACGAACATAGCGATCGAAGTCAGCCGCCCGAGACGCTCGAGGACGAGCGGCCACTGGTCAGGAAATCCTGCCTCAACGAGCGAGTCATACGCGAGGGCCTCGTCCGCACCGCTCGCTGCGGCCTCGGCCAATCCGCTACAGATTCGATTGACGACGAACGCGGCCAGGATCCAGTCGGGGTTCCCGAGGGGAATGAACCCGATCGTGGCGAGCTCGACGACCATTAAGGCCGCGGCCCCGATCACGAGACGTCGTCGCCCGACAAGATCCGCGAGCGCGCCCGAGGGAACCTCCGCTAGGACGATCGTGACCGCCCAGAGCACGTTCAGGAGGGAGAACTGCTCGAGCGTGAGCCCGTAGTCGAGAAACAGGATCGTGAAGACGGGGTAGTAGAAGCGCGCGCTGAAGAGGAGCCGAAAGGCTAGGAACAGACGGACATTGGGGACGGCCAGAGCCGAAGTCGCTGGTTCGTTCAGGAGAGTTCCAAGCGTTGATCAAGCACAGAGCTCGGTCGAGTCGCTTACGCGTGTTCGCGAATCCGTCCCTGCGGGACGGGTGGGTGGGGATCTGCGCTGAACAGAACAGGGAATATCAACAGAGGAATATCAACCAGGGAACGTCTCCGCCTCGCCGTCTGGCAGCGGGGTTGACCGAGCAGAGCTGCGGAGTCGTCGACTGGGACGATTGCTCCCTCCCCTTACTCTTCATCTTCCTCTTCGGGCGGTGGCTCTTCGGCGTGGCTAATCGAACGGGAGAGCGGGAGGAAGCCCGCGTCCCAATCGAGGCCGAGGCCACTTGCTGCCATCTCGAGGGCGTTTAGCTTGTCGAGGAGGCCGCTCTGGGCCGCTCGGAGCACGCCCAACTCCAGCTCCGAGTCCTCGTCTTCGGCGGCTGCTGTGGTCAGCGCGCCAGCGAGCCACAACAGCCCTGAGTTCTCGGGCCCGTTGGCGTCGGGGCCAATGTCGCCGGTCGTCCAACCCCGGATTGGGCCCGCCGTGAGGCGCTCCCCAAGAGACTTGAGCTCTGCCGCCGTCTTGGTAGCTACCTCGCGGTCGACCCGGAAGGTCAGCATCATTTCGTCATCTTTGCCGAGTCGACGTCCGGCGCGGATGGCGGCCTTCTTGTCCTCACGACGCTTTTTCTCGATGCGCTTGCGAATCATGGTCGACCGTTGACGGCGATTTTTGCTCACTAGATCTCCTTACCAAGGTCGGCAGGGTGCACCTGCGTCAGCGCGCAATCTAACGCGCGGGCTACTATGCCGATACCCTCGCTGGGGTGAGCCCCTCTCCTCGCCTGCCACCTGACCGCCTCTCGGCCCAGGCTCTGACCCTCAGGAGAGGGCTATGAGCCTGCGTTGCCCGTATTGCCTGGGCGGACTGGAGCTTGAGGCGTCTGGCGTCGTCCGCTGCACGGCCTGCTTTACGCCCCACCATGCGGCTTGTTTTCGCGAACACGGCCGCTGCACCCAGCTGGGCTGCGAATCCACGGAAACAACCCGAGATCGAGCCGCAGAAATCGGATTCGGCTGGGACCTCCACCCCTTTCTGCCGACTCAATCCCACGATCAACAGGCACGTTTCCTCTCCCTCCGCACGTCTGTGGACGCCTCGGCGAGCGTCACGAGCCAACTCCGCCTCCGCCTCCAGGTCGCCGACCAAGTTCGCTGCGGCCAGCTCCTGAGCGGTAACCTGAGGGTCTTCGCGCCTCAGGCCGTGCATGGCCGCGGACTCCGATTGACCTGTCGGTTGGTGGTGGCTCTCGACGACCCTCCCCTCTACACAGCCTCGGCGGTCTTCCTCGGCTCTCCCCCGATCTCATGGCTCGAAGCCCTCAAGCTCAAAGCCCGGGGAGAACAACTCCTCTTGGCCGCGGGCCGAACCGAATTCGAGTTCCGATTCGACCCCTCTCCCCTCCCCCGTCGCCAGCGGCTGCCAGACCACCCCCAGTTCGGCGTTTACCACTCTCTTGAGGTCGTAGCCCGGCTGGAGTCCCACTCGCTCCCCTGGGAGAGCCGGGCTCAGCGCGTGATCGTTCAGCACCGTCCGGGCCGCTGCGGCCATCGTCGTCCGCGAGACCCTTGGCCAGACGCACGGCTCCGGTGACAATCCCCTTCATGCCCCGGTCGCCCCATTCCCTTCGTGGTCTCTCACTCGCGCTCCCCCTCCTCCTGGGGCCCCTCCTCCTGGGCACCGTCGCCCTCGCGAACGAACTCAATAAGCCGCTGCCTACTTTTCGGGCTAAGGACGAGGCCGGAGCGGAGCGCGCCCTGAGCGCGTATCGAGGCCAAGTGGTCGTGATCGTGGCCTGGAGCTCCCGAGGACCGAGTTCTGCGGCCTACACCGCTCGCCTCAAGGCCCTCGCCAAGCAGTACGCCCCCAAGGCGGGGAGGAAAGCCAAGGTCGTGATCCTGGGTCTCGCCTCCAACCACTTCGAGACTCGCGCTGGGATCAAGAGTGCCAAGGACAAGATCAAGCTCCCCTTCCCGATCCTGCTCGATCCGGGCGGCGCGATCGCTCGGAAGATCAAGACCTTCAGCACGCCGACGGCCCTGGTCATAGACCGCGAGGGGATCCTCCGCTATCGCGGCGCGATCGACGACGACCCCCGCGGCAAGAAGCGGACCCGCAAGCGGTATCTGCATAAGGCGATCCTCGCCGTGCTCGCCGGTCGCACGCCCTCGCCGAACAAGACCAAGGTCACGGGCTTTAGAATCCGCTTCAAGTAGCGACGGGAGCCGGGATCCTCGGGGCAGGCGCGGGTGGAGACAGCGGCGCGTCAATGAACCGCTGCAGCCAAAGCTCGGCGCTCAAGTAGCGATACAGCGCCCAGGGGCTCCCGCGCCCGGCCACGAGGTCGCTCCAGGCCGTGCTCAAGGCGCCCGAGCGGAGGTAGCCCCGGTCCTCGAACCCGGCGAACAAGAGCTCGCGGACGTCGTCCCCACCCTCGACCAGCCAGCGCCCGATCGGGGTCGGGTATCCCAGCTTGTCTCGTCGGTTCCGCACCATAGGCGGGAGAACGTCAGCCACCGCGTCACGCAGGAGCCCCTTCAGTCGCCCGCCGCGGAGCTTCTCGCGGTAGTCGAGGCCGAGGCAAAGCTCGACGAACTCATGATCGAGGAAGGGGACGCGCGCCTCGAGAGAGAAGGCCATGGACGTCCGGTCTTCGTGGTGAAGAAGGGCCGGAATGGTCCGGTGGAACACGTCCTGCCATGAGGCGCGATCGACCAGCCGCCCCGACTCGAGCGCGGTCGCAGGTTGGAGCGCCGCAGCCAGGACAGCGGGCCTGAGGTCTGGGCCGGGGCCGCGAGGGAGCCAAGGGCCTGCGGAGCGGGCCAGCAGATCTCGACCTCGCGCCCAGACCGCCCACCCAAGGTGCTCGGCGAGCAACCCGGGCCCGCGGGGGGTCGTGGTCGGCTGACGAAGGAGGTGCGCCGAGTCTCGCAGGAGACCCCCCAGGCTAGCGCGTCCTCCGACGACGTCCCGCCCCAGTGAGCGAAGGTAGGGCACGACGTGAGCCACGTAGCCCAACAGGAGTTCGTCTCCGCCTTGCCCGTCGAGGAGGACCGTGACCTGTCCTGCCGCGAGGGACATCACGAACCACTGCGAGAGGATCCCGGGGCGAGCACAGGGCTCGTCGTGATACCAACCAATCGTGTCCAGGAGCGAGGCCAGGTCCCCGCCGATTCGCGGTTGGATTTCGTGTGCCTGGCAGCCATGCCGCGCCACGACCGCGCGCGCAAACCGTCGCTCGTCGTAGCCTGGATCGTCATGGACCGCCGTGAAGGTCCGGATCGGTGTCCCCGAGTGACGGGCGGCGAGGCCCACGATGGCGCTCGAATCGATCCCCCCCGAGAGGCACGAGCCGACGGGGACTTCACTCCGCAAGCGGAGTTGGACTGCGCGCTCGAGGCGCTCCCGGAGCGCCCCCGCCACGTCGTCGGGGCGCAGGCTACCAGGCGTGGGAGGGCTCCAATACCGACCAGCCGAGCGCTCGAGCCCGCTGGCACCGAGTCGATAGCTGCGCCAGGTGCCGGGCTCCAGTTGGCGAAGGTCGCGAAAGAAAGTCCGCTGGCCCTCGTCCTGTTGTCCCGCCGCCAAGTAGCGAAACAGGACCGCCTCGTCGATCGCGCGGGCCTCGGGCGCGACCGCCAAGATCGCCTTGGGCTCCGACGCGAACAACAGCCGGGTCGGCCCCTCGTAGAGATAGAGGGGCTTGATCCCCAGCCGATCACGAACCAGGACGAGCTGATCTTGGCCGGCGTCCCAGATTGCGCAGGCGAACATTCCGTTGAAGCGTCGGAACGCGTCCGTGCCCCAGCGCGCGTAGGCCCTCAGGAGGACCTCCGTATCGGACCGGGAGCGGAACACATCCCCCAGCCCCTCGAGTTCGGTCCGCAGCTCTGGGTGGTTGTAGATCTCGCCGTTGTAGGTCACGACGAGCTCACGCCCCTCGTGCTGAATCCGCATCGGCTGGGCGCCCGCTTCACTCAGATCGAAGATCGCGAGTCGCCGGTGTCCAAACGCGACGGGTCCGCTCGACCAAACCCCTTCGCCGTCGGGGCCCCGGTGAGCTTGGAGGGCGTTCATGAGTGCCATGGGCTGGGGATCGACCCGCGCTCCGCGCAGTTCGAGCAGGCCTGCGATTCCGCACACGGCTAGCGACCCCCTCGGGCACGGGCACGGGAGGCTGTCTCGAAACCGGCTGGGTTCTCACCGCGGAGATCGCGGAGACTCGCCGAGAGCCGCAGAGGTCGGGCAGGAGGGCGAAGGCGCTCCAAATCGGTGGCGAGGGCAAAAGCGGTAGCGACGGAAGAAGGGAAGAAGGGAAGAATCAACGCAAAGACACAAAGACGTGAGGAGCGGATTGGAAGCCGGGGAGGCTCCTGAGAGGTCGAGCGGCACGGCCTCCGGGGCGGGCGGGGGTAAACCCCGCCCCTACCCGAGCGTGTTGGGAGGGGCCTCCATTGGAGGTCGGCTCGGGCGCCGGAGCGGGGCCCGAACGCGATCCGTAGGGTGCGGGGTTTACCCCCGCCCGCAGCCTGTCGCTGAGTGACCTGCGGCCGATATTTTCGATCGACATACCTGGCGCGACGCGGCGTGGGCTTCGCAGTAGCCGCCCGTGCACGGGCACGTGCACGGGCACGGATACGGGCACGGGTTGTCAGGGTGGCGCTAGACAGGCCACACCCCGGTCTTCCGCGGGGGGCGCTCGACGTGCTTATTCTCGGTCCAAATCAGCGCTTCCCCGATCAGGCGCCGGGTGTCGCGGGGGTCGATCATGTCGTCGATCAGAGCCTGCTCCGCGGCTATGTAGGGGTCTATGAAGCTCTCGAACTGCTTGACGAGGTCTCGGCGAGCCACATCGGGATCTGGGGCCGCAGCGATCTGCTTGCTATACACAATGTTGACGGCTCCCTCCGCGCCCATCAGGCTGATCTCGGCAGACGGCCAGGCCAGGAGCAAGTCTGGCTCGTAGGCTCGCCCGCACATCACGAAGTAGCCCGCCCCGTAGGCCTTGCGGACGACGACCGTGATCTTGGGGACCGTGGCCGAGGAGACCGCGTAGAGCATCTTCGCGCCGTGGCGAATGATCCCGCCCTTCTCCACCCGCGAGCCGACCCAAAAGCCTGGGACGTCGAGCAGGAACAGGAGCGGAATGTTGAACGCGTCGCAGAGTGTGACGAAGCGCGCGGCCTTGTCTGCCGCGTCGTTGTCGATCGCGCCGCCCGCGTGCTTGGACTGACTCGCCAGGATCCCGCAAGGCCGCCCGCCAAAACGCGCGAGGCCCGTCAGAAGGGCCCCGCCCCACTCCGGCTGGAGCTCGAAGAACTTACCGTGGTCAACGATCAGGCGGATCACCTCGCGCATGTCGAACCCATAACGGACGTCGTCGGGGACGACCTCTAGGAGCGCCTCCTCGCGACGATCGAGGGGATCGTCGCAGGGAATGATCGGCGGCCGCTCCCCGGAGTGAGCCGGGAAGAAGGAGAGGTAGTCGCGAATCGCCTCGAGGCAGGCTGCGTCGTCTTCTAGCTCGAGGTGCGCGCAGCCGCTCTGGCGCGTGTGCACGTCGCTCCCCCCCAGCGCTTGCTCGTCAATGTCCTCACCGACCGCAGCCTTGACCAAGGGCGGCCCCGCCAGCGCCATGCACCCGATCCCTTTGACCATGAAGGCCACGTCGGCCAACCCCGGAATGTAGGCCGTGCCGGCGATCCCGGGGCCCATTAGCGCTGTGACTTGGGGGACGACGCCCGACATCACGACCTGCTCGCGGAACAAGTAGCCGCTCCCCGCGAACTGAGTCCCGGCTGCCTCCTGGACTCGCGCTCCGGCCGAGTCGATCAGCCAAATGATCGGCAGTCGCTCGCGAAGACACCACTCTCGGAGGCGCGTGACCTTGACCTCACCCACCACACCGATCGTGCCCGCCATGACCGTGAAGTCGTAGGCGGCGACACCGACGTAGCGCCCCCCGATCTTGCCTATGCACGTCACGACCCCGTCCGCAGCTGTCTCCCGGCCGCGCATCGTGGGGCTCGGGAGGTGCTTTGCGAGGAGTCCGAATTCCTGGAAGCTGCCGGGATCGAACAGCGCCGAGATCCGCTCACGAACGGTGAGCTTCCCGAGCAGCTTTTGCTGCACGACTCGCTTCTCGCCGCCCATTTCGAGCGCCTTGGCGCGGCGCTTCTCCAGCTCCGCCACCAGCTCCCGCATTCGATCGCCCTTGGCCACGCGTTCACCTCCGTGTCGAGGATTCTCGCTCATGAGGCGCCCGAGGGCCTCTCTTCGTCGGCCCCGATTTGAGCTTGGCGCCGACGAAGCAGAGCGGACGCGCTGGCATGGTTGGGGGGTCTTCTCTGTCGAGGTGTTAGCTCGCCGGTGAGGAGGTCCCTCCCCCTCCACCCTCCAGAGACCAATCCTCACCCCCCCAGCCGGCGTCGTGGTCTTCGCTCGGCGCGGTGATACCGAGAAAGTGGCTCACCATCTCGACGAGCTCCGCCGACCGAAAGGGCTTGGCCAGGTAAGCGTCGAAGCCAGCGGCCAAGGCGCGCTCCTTGTCACCGGCCATGGCGTGCGCCGAGCAAGCCACCACGGTCAGCGCCTTGGTCGCGGGGTTGCTGCGCACCGAGTTGAGGACCTCCCACCCGTCCACGCCAGGCATCGAGAGATCCAGGAGGAGGAGATCGGGAGCGCCCGCCGCGAGCGCTTCAAGCGCCTCTGCCCCGCCGGCTGCGACCGTGACATCCCAGCGGCTGACGAGGACTTGGCGCGCGTACTCCAGATTGGAGTCGTTGTCGTCTACCACGAGGACCCTCACGCTGTCGGCTCCGCCGTCGGGAGGAGGAGGGTGAACGTCGAACCGGCGCCCGACGAGCTGCTCAGTTGAATCTCACCCCCCATTAAAGTCAGGAGCTGACGGACGATCGGAAGTCCTAGTCCGGTCCCCTCGTGCTGACGGTTCGTTCCGCCGTCGGCCTGACGGAAGGCCTCGAAGATCGTGGCTTGGTCCGCGAGCGGGACTCCCGGGCCCGTGTCGCGAACGGCTAACGCCAGGAACTCTGTCGCGGTCCCAGAGCTCTGCCCGTGCAGGACCCGAGCGCTAACCTCGATCTGGCCCCGCTCGGTGAACTTTGCCGCGTTCCCAAGCACGTTGGTCAGGCATTGGCGCAGGCGGATCGGATCGGCGTAGACGGGCGGAAGGTCTGCCAGGTTGGAGGGTCCTACGATCGAGATCTCACGATCCTTGACGAGGACCTGCACGTCTTCGAGGGCCTGGCTCAGGAGCGGCGAGAGGTCGATCGACTCCGCCTGAATGTCCACCCGGCCGGCCTCGATCTTGGAGATATCGAGGATCGAATTGATCAACCCGAGGAGGTGCTCAGCGTTGGAGAGGATCCGCTCCAGGTTGCGTGCCGGCGTCGGCGGCAGTTTGCCGCCCAGCTTGGTGATCAAGAGGTCGGCGTAGCCAATGATCGAGTTGAGGGGGGTTCGCAGCTCGTGGCTGATGTTGGCCAGGAACTCTGACTTGAGCCGGCTCGCCTCTTGGAGCCGGCGCTGCGCTTCCAACTCAAACTCCTGCTCGCGGATCTTGATCCGCTGTTCGAAGACCTCGCGCTCAGTCGAGGCCAGGCGCTCGCCGATCCGATCTCGATCGTAGCGGCCCGAGTGAGTTCGGCCGACCTTGCCCCACTCGGCGGCGAGTTTGCCGACAAAGGTGCACTCGTGGGCGTCGTCGCCGCGCGCCGCGCACTCCTCCTCAATGAAGAGCACGCTCCTCCCTAGGAACGCGCTCGCGTAGCCGGAGAGGAACCCGGTCAGGCGGTCGCAGCGCGTGGCGGGTCCGGGCCCGACTCGGTTCTTGTGCTGCTCAGCCTCGAACGAGTCCTTTGCAGAGACTCGTGCCCGGAACACGCCCTCGACTCGATCGACGATCGCCTCCTCGAACTCGACTTCACCCAGACCCTGGAGCGTCAGTGTTCGCGTCGCCGCGAACAGCCACTCCCGATCGTCGTCCCAGCTCAGGTAGGTCCTGAGGCGCGTCGCCTCCTGGTAGCCCGACTGATAGCCGAAGCGCGTCAGGACTCCGCGCGCGGCCTCCTCTCCGAGGGTGTCGGAGAGCTCCTCGGCGAGGCGATAAGTCGCGGCGGCGTCCGCGAGGAGTGCCCGTCCACCCCGGACGAGAAGTCGACCGTCTGCCGTGGTGAGCAGCTTATCTAGGGTCAGGTCCTTGGCCTTCACCGTCTCTCCTCGTCTGAGATCGCGCGCTAGCGGGGGAACACTGCCACGACAGCCGTCGTGTTGTGGAACCCACTCAGCTGCCCGCGCACGCGGGCGATCTCGCCGTAGGTGTTGAACCCCGCCAGGGGGGCGCCGATCACCTCACGAAACGCAGCGACCTCCTGTTCGAAGTCGTCGCCGAGGACCAGCTTGCGGGCGACGCAGTCGAACACGATCGCGCCAGCGCACTCTTGGCCACCGAGTTTGCGCACGGCAGCTTCGGCCGCCTTCCGGGCGGCCGCCACGATCGCCTCGTGGTCACCCCGCACGATCCGGACATGCTGGCCCGTCGGGATCTCGGTCGCGCAGGAGATCGAGCCGTCCTCGTTGACTCCGAGCGGAGCGCGGACTTTTAGCTCGTCGTTCATCATGACGATCCCGAGCTCATTGGTGAATACGAACTCGTTCTGGTTCTCGGCGCTCAGCTCGAAGCCAATCAGCTCGGCGTAGCGGCGATAGAACTCGATCGCGGGCTTGCCGTCGATCTCAATGACCGTCGCGCCCTCGGCCTTCGTGACCGTCCCGGGCTCGCTGGCAGCACACCAGCCGTGGTCGACGCCGATCCCGATTTTCTTGAGCGAGGTGAGTTCGATCGCCACGATCGCGTCTTGCTTGACTTCGCGGTCGAGGAACACGTAGCTCTCCACGAACGCGGCGTCATCGCCGGCCGCTCCGCCGGCGATCGCGACCTCGGGCCCAGACTCCAAGGCGAGGGTGTCGACCATCACCTCTCCGCTCCCGGCCATTCCGTCTGAGAGGAGGAAGATCGTCCGCTCGGTCGCGCCAGCCGGAGCCGGCTGGCGACTCTCCTTGAGCTGACGAGCCATCTGACGTGCTGCGCGAGCCGTGTTCGCCTTGAGGCCGTCGGTCATCCCGATCGAGATCCCGATTTCGTCGCTCGAGACGAGGCAGACCGCTGTTCCGCCTGCCGAGATTCGATTTCCGACGAACTCTCCAGCCGTCGAGCAGCCAAGGATTGGCGCCTCCCCGACTACATCCTTGATCGCATTCGCCAAGTCGGCGAGGTCGATCTTGCTGGTCGCGAAGGCCATCCCAAACAGGGGCTTTGCCCCTTCAAGCGCCGCGAGCGCCTCTTCGGCCGCCGCCCGCCCCTGAGTCGCTCCACAGCCCTCAGAGGCATGTCCGACTGAAACTCTGGTGCTCATGTCGACCTCGGAACCCTCATCGCCACGAGCCTACTCCTCCCCTCGTGGGCCGACCAGCCCCTCTGGGCCTCAAGGCTTGGTCTCCACTCAACCAAAGCAAATGGCCGGCGCCCGCGAGGGGCACCGGCCGCTTGGAGGCGTGGGCTCGCTGTCTAGCGAACTGCCGCCAGCTCCTTGATCAGGCCCGAGGCCCACGAGCTGGCGAACCAGCAGATCTTCTGGCGCTTCTTGAGGCCCTCGACCGCGATCAGAAGGTCGCCCGCGGACTTTCCAGCCTTGAGCTCGCTCGAGATCCAGTCCGCGAGGACGGCTTGGTCGAGGTACTTGCGCTCTTGGTCACTCAGGGCCTGCATGTCGACCGCGATCTTGGTGATGATGTCGAGCTTGCCGACGTGATCTGCCTTGCCGTAGGCCTCGTCCCGAGCCAAGGCGTCGGTCACGTAGCCAAGCACGAGCGAGTTGTGAGAAGTCCATGACGTGGCCTCACGGACTAGCTTCAGGCAGGCCAGCTTGGCGACCGTGGGAGCCGGGCCCGCGGCGTCTGCGACGAAGCTCATAGCGATCGCACCCTGCATGGCGCCGCTCGGCTCGTTGAAGCTGACGTAGGACTTCTTCTCCTTGCGGCGGGCCGTGGTCAACTCCTTGACGATTCCGATCGCTTCGGTGCGGATCTTGCCCAGAATGGCGAGCTTCTCAGCCGAGTCCTTGCCCTTCTTGATCTCGTCCAGGATGACCGCGTCGACTTCCAGTTGGACCCTGGCCCGCTCCTTGTAGTCCTTGAAGACCTTGTCGGCCTTGCCGACCGAGAGCATCACGAGCTTGTCGACGGGGCTGGCTGCGGCGTAGGTGTCGCCGAGGCGCTCCTTGAAGAATGCGGCTTCGTCGGCCAGAGCGGCGTTAGGGGCCAGGATGAGGGCCAACCCCAGGGCCAGGAATCGAATGGACTTCATAAGGTAGGTCTCCGTTCAGGTAGGTAACGGCCCGCAGGGGCCCTTGGAATCAACCTCGCGTGGCGAGGCGGCCGACAGCGCGGCCAGGTGCGGCTAACTGAACCAGCCGCGCTTCTTGGACTTGTCTCCGCTGGGCGCCGCGGCCGCCTTGGCGGGTGGGCGCTGGCCTGGAGGACGCTGTGGCCGTCCGCCACCGCCGATCGCTCGACCCGCTGGCTTGGCTGGAGCCGGGATTGAGCTCGGCCGGGGCTTGGCGGCCTGGGCGGGCCTGGCGGGCTTGCTTCCGCCCTTGGCAACCTCCGAGCCCGGCTTGGTGAATGAGATCCGCAAGCGCTCGAACTCGCGCTCGAGAGCACCCTTGTCGACAGCCTTGGCGTAGGCCTCGCCAGCCGCGACTGTGCCGGACTTGACCAGCTCGATCAGCGCGTCGTTGAGGCTGACCATTCCGAGCTTGCGTCCGGTGGTCATGGCGAGCGGAATCTGGTGCGTCTTGCCGTCTCGAATGTTGCTTCCGACCGCTGAGTTGACGAGCAGAATCTCGAGGGCGGCCCGGCGCCCCTTCCCGTCTGCTGTCCGACAGAGGGTCTGAGCTACGACGCCCTTGAGCGACTCGGCGAGCATCGTGCGGATCTGATTCTGCTGGCCCGCAGGAAACTGGTCGATGATCCGATCCACGGTGCTCGGAGCGGTCGAGGTGTGGAGCGTCCCGAACACGAGGTGGCCCGTCTCGGCCATTTCGATCGCGATCGCGATCGTCTCGAGGTCGCGCATTTCGCCGACCAAAATGATGTCGGGGTCTTCACGCAGCGCAGCCTTGAGGGCCCGCTTAAAGCCGTTGGTGTGCACGCCGACCTCGCGCTGATTGATCAAGCAGCGCTTGTTGTCATGCACGAACTCGATCGGATCCTCGATCGTGATGATGTGGTCGTCTCGGTTGCGGTTGATGTAGTCGATCATCGCGCAGAGCGTGGTCGACTTGCCCGAACCGGTCGGGCCCGTCACGAGGACGAGCCCCTTGGTCAAGTAGCAGAGCTGGAGGATCGCTGGGCTCAGGTTGAGCGCTTCGGCCGTCAGGATCTCGCTCGGAATGACCCGAAACACACCGCCGACGCCTTTGCGATCGCGGAAAATGTTTGCGCGGAACCGAGCCAGGCCCGTGATCTCATAGGCGAAGTCGGTGTCGTTGTCCTTGGCGAACTCCTCCTTGTTGACCTTGGGAACGATCTCCTCGAACAAGGCCTCGATCTGGGCCGAACTCAACGCCGGGTGCCCCTCTTCCATCTCCTTGAGGCTTCCGTGGAGACGAATCAGAGGGCGCTCCTCCGGCGAGAGGTGGAGGTCAGAGCCACCGGTCTCGGCGAGGATTCGGAAAAACTTGTCGATCTCAGCCATCTCAGTCCTCCTCGGAGTCGACAGAGGTCAGCAGGGACCGGTTCAACCGGATCGCGACGACCGCGTGGTAGGGGATCAAGTGCAGCTGTTGGTCCTGACCCATCACGGTCAAGGTCGTCCCGATTGTGTTGGCCTCGACCTTGAGGAGGCGCCCCACGACGCGTTCGCCGTTGGTGAGTGAAACGGCCATCGTGGCGCGACC
>JAESQQ010000901.1 GCA_016765095.1 Planctomycetota bacterium
ACAAGGCGCCCTACTGGACGCACAACGCGCCTTGGTAGGGGCGGGGTTTACCCCCGCCCGGGCCCCAGACCTTGCCGCTCGGCCTCTCTGGAGCCTCCCGCGCACTTAATCGTCGCTAGCTCAAGAGCAGTACCCCCGCCCAGCCCCCAGACCTTGTCGCTCGGCCTCCCGCGCAGGGGCAAAACCGCCCCTAGAATCGTGGCCTCCGGTTTAGGCCTGGGTCTCCAGGCGGCAGTAGCTCGGGACCCAGGTTCGCTCCATGAGCTCCTTGTTCACCTCGCTGTAGTTGAAGGCCTTGGCGTCGCGAATCATTTGGTTCACGTCGAGCAGGAGGCTGGACTCGGGAATGTCCGCGAAGAAGGCCTTGAACAGCGGGCGGATCATGAGCGGGGCGAACCACGTTGAGATCGGGCCCATGAAGTTCCGCCGCTGACCAATGTGGGCCAGCTCGTCGACCATGATCTCGTTGAGGAGCTCTCGGATCCGCTGCGCGGCCTCAGGCTCGTCGGGGAAGATGTCGTCGAGCATTCGGGTGACGTGCATGTAGAAGGTGATGCCCATCAGCTCGGTCACGAACGCGGGAGCCGCCATCACGAACTCAGGGAAGTAGGGAAAGACCGCGTAGATCCGACGCATCCACTTCCCGAGCGGGACCCACTCCACTCGATCCAAGTGAAAGGTCTCGAACATCTCGTGGAACAGCCGGACGTGGCAGAACTCCTCCGCGATGTGATACCGGCTGATCTTGTCCGTTATGGACTTGCAGTCCTTGAGCTGCGGGAGGTAGTCCCAGGCAGCCGTGATTCCGACCCACTCGTGGCGGGCGAACTTGTAGATGCAGGTCAGGAGGAGGGTCTTGCGATCGAAGGTCTTGGGATCGTCCTTGAGGTTGACGAAGTTCCGGTAGAAGACCTCGGGATCGGGGAGCGGAGACTTGGAGCGAACCGCTTGCGTCTTGAACTCAGCCAGCTTGGTCTTCTTCTTGGTGAGGCTCTGCTCCTCTTCCAAGATCTCGCCGCTGTGGTTCTGACTGAACTTCCAGTAGTCCTCGAAGTTGGCCTTTCGCTCCCGCCGGGTGCTGGGGGCGAAGATCGATCGGTAGCGGCTAAGCGCTTGAGTGTCAGCGTGTTCTGCGGTCTGCATCGTGGCTCCCTGGGGGCGCCCGGGACTCTACTCCAACTGACTGAGAATCGGCCTATGCAATCTCGCGCCGGCGCACTAGCTTCGGCAGGGGCGGGTGTCTGAGCTGTGCTGTGTTTGTTCGAATCCCCGAAGAGGAGACGGGCCCGCGCGTGATTCGCGTCTTGGGCGCGGTCCTCGCCCTCCTCCTCGCGACTCCCGTCCTGGCCTTAGGTCCAGGTCTACCCGCTGCGGTGGGCCGCGTCGCGTCTGCACCTGAGTCTCCAGGTGCCCCCCTGCGCCTGTTGTTCTTGGCCAGAGTCCAGCTCAACACCCATCGAGAGTCAGCCGCCAGAGAGAGTCTTGAGCTCTGGATCGAGCTCTTCGCGGACGAGGGCCCCTTCGACTTCAGCGGCGTCATGTCGGGCGAGGGCGAGTGGGTGGTCAGGAGATACGGGTTCGGGGATGGCCTGCTCGAAGAGGGGTTCACTCCTTGGCTCTTTCCACACGGGAAGCCGAGGGTCGCTCAGGCCGCCAGCGCCGATCTCTTGGCGCAAGTCCTCGTCCTCTACTCGGGCCTCCTCGAACTCGACCGGGACTACCCGGGAGCGACCCACATACAGGTGTGCTTGGCCAACCTCTGGCCATCCGACTCGCCAGGTCAACTGGCCGGCGAAGACGGGATCAAGCGGACCTGTATTCGCTGCTTCTAGTGCCGAAGCCTGGGTCTACTCCCAACCGCTGAAGCGACCGTAGAAGGCCTCCAAGCGCGCTTGGAGCTCCTCCTTGTTGGCCTTGTAGTAAGCCGAGCCACCGACGAGCAGGACGCCCGCTCCCAGCAGGAGCAGCCCCAAGGCCGTGACTTGGACGGTCTTGCCGAGGCCCATCACGACTTTGAACGCGATCGAGGCCAGGCAGAGCAGGATCCCGCCCGCTCCCAGCCCGAGGTAGATCCGGATCCTGAGCAGGCTCCCAAAGACCATCGCCGCGAAGCAGACCCCGAGCAGCGTCAAGTTGAACGCGATCGGGTGGCTCGGGTCGATCAGGGCGTAGTAGGCGCTCGAGCCGACCATGGCCAACAGCGTCACGGTCTCCACCTTGCGCCGAGCCTCCGCGTCGAGGTCTTGCCCAAAGAGCCGGAGCAGGACCAAGACCCCGACCCCGACGGGCACGACGTAGGCCTGCAGCGAGCGCAGCTCAAGCTTGGTGTAGACGACCAAGATCACAAAGGCCACGAACCCGATCACCGCGATCAAGTTGTAGGGGCTCTGGCGATCGGTCCGCCCCATGACCGTGAGGATCACGCTGTTGGCACCCACGACCACGATCGTGACGTCCGAGCTGAGGTCGTTGAACACCGCCCACCCGATCGCGAGGATCGGCAAGGCGAGCATCGTCCCGATCATGGCCAAGCGGTTGTGGCGCGCCTGGGTGTCACCCAGCTCCTTGAGCCCCGCCAAGACCGCCGTCAGCGCCATGCTTGCCCACACGTCGTACTCGATCGTCCAAAAGCTCGTCGTCAGCAAGAGCTGCTGGCGAATCGTGAGCAAGAGCGCGACCCCGCAGGCCTCGGCCAGCAAGACCAGTCCGAGGCTCTCGCGCGCTTGCGCCAAGCGATACCAGCAGGCGGCCAGGCCCGCCCACACGATCGCGGCCACGAACAGGGTTTGGAGCGCGTAGGGCTGACCCCACTGCTCGAGCACGGCCACACCCATGAGCGCGGTCGCCGCCACGAGCGAGGCGGCGTAGATCCGCCAGCGGTGGTTTGACCAGAGATCCGCGCAGAGGTGGAGGACGCGGGGCTGAACGAGGCGCAGCTCGGCGATCCGATCTGCGAGCACGACGCTGTAGCGGAGGATCAAGGCTCCTTGAGCCAACACGGCGGCCGCCAGCCAGACCAGCGACCAGGCGCCGAAGAAGCCTCCCCCCTCGCGGAGGCTGGTGTGGCCAAAGTAGGCCAGCCAGGGGATCACGAGCAGGAGAAGCGTGCCCGCGAGCACGTCGCGCGGTTGCGTCGCGAGGCGACGCTCAGACGGCGTCACGAGCGAGAGGCCCAAGAAGAGCGAGGCCGCGATCAGGCTCCGGTAGGCCTCGGGGTGGAAGTAGAGCACGTGCAGGCCGGTGATCAGCGAGAGCGTCGCGAATCCGTTCGCGAGGCGAGGTGGGGTCTCGATCCGCCGCAGGCCGCTGTAGCCGAGGGCTGCGCAACCCCAGCCGGCGAGCACAATCCACTGGACCGCGTCGGCGGGCAAGTAGCTCGGCAGGACGAAGTCGAGGTGCAGCGCGCCGAGGGTGAGCGTGAACGCAATCGTGCGTTGCCAGGCCAGGCCCGTCACCGCGCCGTGGTGAATGAAGATCGTCGCCATTCCAAGCACGAGCGGCGCGACTTGCTGAGGCGACTCGGCCCGGAACACACCGAGCAAGACCAGGGCGCAAGTCGCGACCAGCGTCAGCATTCCGACGCCGCGCCGTTGCTGGTGCCACTCAGCACCCGTCAGCCCGGAGATCCACTGGAGGAACGTCCGGAGGGGAGAGGGGCCGCCCGTCGCGACCACGAACACGTGGCTGACCCCCAACGCGAGCCAGGCTCCGCGAACGGGGCTCTCGAAGGGCGAGAGGGTCGGGATCGCAGCGAGCCCGAAGTACGTCGAGACGACCAGCCCCGTCGCGCCGTAGAAGCTGAGCCAGTCCGTGCCTCCCAGCCCGCGGAGCCGGAGCAGCACGAGCGAGACCACGAGCAGGACCGGCGCGCCTGCGTGATAGGGCGTCGGATCCGGGGCCTGGCCTGGGAACACGATCAGGCTGAACACGCCCTGGAACGCGTAGATCGCGACCAGGAAGAAGCAGAGCACGATCGCCGAGTCGCGGTAGCGGACCGCGATCGGACCGAGCCCGCCCCCTTCCTCGCGCGCGCCGTATTCGGCGCGAAGGTAGAAGTAGAGCGGCGCGACTCCAAGCGCGAGCAGGGCCGTGCTCGGGTGCCGCAGCGCCGGGACCAAGAGCGCCAGGCACCAAATCGCGAGGCTGACGCCGAAGTGATAGAAGCCCTCGAGCTGGTAGCCGTAGCTCTCAAAGGGAGGCTGCGGGTCGCGGGCCGCCAGGCGGAAGTAAAGCCCAGCGCCATAGGCCAAGCCGCCCGAGACCACGAGTCGGGTCGCCGTGATTAGCTCCAAGTTGGCGTGGCTGACGTAGTGGAGCGCGAGCAGGACCAAGATCGCGCCGGCCAGGGCCACGTTGGCCGCGAGCACGAAGCTCTTGAGTCCAGGCCGCGGCACCAAGCGCCGCGCGATCGAGCCCTGAACGAGGGTCGCGATCAGACCGAGACACACCACGTGGGTCGGCGAGAGTCCGCCCTCGGCCAGGTAAGGGATCACGACCAACACGTTGAGCAGGTGCACGTTGGCCAGCACCAAGAGTCCCGTCGCCAGGATTCGGAGCGGAGTCCGGAGCAGGTTGACGCTCATCAAACCGACCGCGAGCGCTGCCAAGTAGGGCGCCATGAGCTGGTAACGCTCGAGGCGGAGCTCCAAGCTGTGGAAGGCGACCGCGCCCAGCGTCACGATCAGGACCGGCAGGTAGAGCTCGGCCAGGGGCGCGAGGTGCGAGCCGAGCGCTGGGAAGGAGCCGAGGAACCGGCGCGGACGCTCCTCAAAGAACCGCCGAAGCAGCGCTCCCACACCTGCGACCGCGACCGCCCAGAGAGTCAGGCTCACGGGCGAGACCAAGAGCGCGAGTCGAATCCGCGGCGCGAGGGGCTCCAGCGTCGACCCGTGGGCGATCAGGTAGGCCAACACACACCAGCCAAAGGCGATCAGCCCCGAGCGTTGCCCGCGGGCCACGAGCCCCGCCAGGAGGAGCGCAGCACCTTGCTCGACGCGGGGGTAGCCGCTGGCGTGACCGCCCAGGAGGTGGACCGCCAGCACGGCCCCCACGAGCAAGCTCAAGGCAGAGGTCCCTTGGTGGAAGGGCGCCAGCAGGCCGCGGAAGCGCGCGTAGTCCGGGCGGCGGAACTCGAGCGTCAGGATCAAGGCCTGTACGCCGAGGCAGAGCAGGAGCACCGGCTGCCAGGCTGTCGCCCGCACGGCCTCGGCTCGAATCGTCAGTTCAGGGTGCCCGAGCGAGATCACGAACGGGACCGCGAGCAGGAACGCGGCCAGGCCGTAGCGGAGGTGGTTGGTCGCCAGTCCGTGCCACAAGCAGGCCGCGAGGCTCAACGAGGCCAGCAGCACCAGGCGTCCACCGGGGACGTTCACGAAGGCTGCTGCGGTCCAGACTGCGAGCAACGCGGCTCCGGTGCGAGCCACGCCCCGGATCGGAGTCAGGAGCCAGCGGGAAGTCCACTCGACTCGCCGGGCCAAGACCGTCAGGCCCAAGGTCCAGGCGCTAAGCGTGATCAACCAGGCGGCGCACGGGACCTCGAGCGCGAACTCCTCGACTTGACCCGAGTAGCCAAACACGATCCCGAGGCTGACCGAGACCCAGGCCAAGTGAATCGTGACCTTCGCCAAGCCCCGCCCGCGGAGGAGGCCCGTCAGGCCGCTCCAGGTGAACCCGTGCAGGATCAACGCGAGGGCCGTCTTGAGCGGGACCCCGCCGTGCTCGAAGTTGCGCGGGAGGTGACTCAGGAGCCCCTTCGCCGCCAGGATTCCTGCGGTGAGGCCGATTGGAATCGTGAACAGGCTCGCGTCGCGCCGCGTGAGGGGGAACGGGAACTTGCCAAACAGGAGGTCTCCCCCCTCGAGGTCCTGGAGGCTCTCGAGTCGCGCGATCCAATAGCAGGAGGCGATCAGCGCGGCGCCGGAGATCGCGCTCCCGATCCCCGATCCCCAGTGGATCCAAGGCACGAGCTGTTTGACGCCGGCCTTCATCTCGGGGAACAGGACCGCCATCAAGATCGCGCCCAAGCAGGCGGGGAGCAGCGAGCGGGAGTGGAAAGTCGCTATGGCCAAGGCAGCGGTCAGCAGCACCGGTCCGCTCAAGTCGAGCAGGATCCGCAGCGTCTCCGTGTCGCCGGGGTGAGCCCCGCCAGCGAAGACCTTGACGGCCATAGCCGCCAAGGCGAGGCAGCCGAGCATCGTGAGGACCGAGGAGCGCGCCCGGAGGAGCAGCGCCTGGCCGCTGAGCTTGAGCCCCACGATCCAGGCCCACGACAAAGCGCCGAGGCCGAACACCATGGCGTTGCTGTGCAGCTCGCGACCGCGCATGTCGGCGCAGCCCAAGTAGGGGAGGCTTAGCGCGAGGAGCGCCATTCCCGAGTGGGCCCAGTCGATCCGCTCTTCGCGGATCGCGCGAACGAGGAACACCGCGCCGCAGATCACGAGCACGAGCGCCGTCGCGAGGGGCTCCGAGCGGTAGTGCCACTGGCTGAGCACGCTCACGACGCCAGTCAGGGCGAGCACGAAGGGCTGGATCTCGAGGGCTGCGGTCGCGAGGCCCTCGTTCTCTCGCGCGCGGGCACCGGCGCGCAGAGCGCCGAGCCCAGCCAGGATCCCGAGCCCCAGGAAGGGGAGCCCGTTGAACGCGTCGGGGCCGCCGCGGGGGAACCAGTCTTGGAGCGCGAGCGCGCAGCCTCCAAACACCAAGAGCATCACGCCGATCACGTGGTGCAGCACGCCCTCGCGAGCCGTGGCCTGCACGAGCCAGATCGCGCCCGCCACGATCAGGGTCAGGACGCGGAGCTCAGGCGAGAGGAACCCGGTCAGGATTCCGAGCATGATCAGCCCGAAGCCCAGGAAGGACTCGGCCCGGTGTCCGTCGTCGCCCGACACGTTGAGGAAGGCGCGCTCGACCTTGAGGACCAGGCCCCCGCCGAACACGAGCAGGAGCGGGAAGGCCTCGGGGCGGGGGAGGGTCTCCGCCGCGACGTGGCTCCAGAGGACGCCTTGGAGGAAGGTCGCAAACAGGGCGATCCCCGCGAACAGATAAGTCGTCTTCTCTTCGAGGAGCTTCGGCGTCAGCAGACGACAGACGCCGAGCACGCCCCAGGCCAAGACGCCGAGCGCGGCGTAGGCGCCGACCGCCAGGATCAGCTTGGTGTGGTCAGGCGCTATGGCCGCGATCAGCGGGAGGGCGGCGCCGAGGACGTTGAGCACTAAGAGCGGGGGAACGAGCCGCGTGCCGAGGTCTTCGTGGGTCCGCCCGGCCCAGCGCTTGAGGCTGAAGCCGAACACGAGCGCGTAGACGACGGCCAGCGCGATCGCGATCAACCAGCGCGCGGGAAGGCGAGCTACGGCCGCCGCGAGATCGACGATCACGAAGTTGATCGGGATCAGCACGACCGCCGCGCCAGTCAACAGGAGCCCCGTGCCCCGCAACGCCTCGCGCTTCCCAAGCCGAAGCCCGGCCTCGCCGAGCCCCACGGTGAACGCGAGCAGGAGCGAGGGCATCAGCGTGTAGCGCAGGACGGGTGAGCTGTTGCCTGTGAAGTAGGCCAGGAACGAGACGCCGAGGACCATCATCGCGAGGCCGACGACCATGTACCAGTTCTCGGCGAGGAGCGGACGGAGGTGCTCCGCCCACACCGAGGGGGTCGGCGGCGCGACGGGTGCGCGGCGATACGCCGGCT
>JAESQQ010000902.1 GCA_016765095.1 Planctomycetota bacterium
GCTTCTCGCGGCGGGACTTATGACCCGCCCCGACCCCCTCCCTCACGAGCACGAGCGCGAGCACGAGCACGAGCACGGCGGGCACGCGAGGGGGTCGACTACTCCACGAACCTGGTGTGCAAGGCTCGGACGGCGCGCTGGGCCTCCGAGCCGTCGACGAGGACCGAGATGTTGCGCTCGGAGGCGGTTTGGGCGATGGAGTAGACGTTGATCCCCTCGTTCGCGAGGCACGCAAACACGCCCGCCGCGAAGCCGACCTTGCCGCGCATGGGCGATCCGATGAGGGACACGGCTGCCAACCCGTTGCGAATGTTGGTGTCTAGGCCCAGGGGCTGGCTCGCCAACGCGTGCTCGACAGCCTCGCGGTCCGAGGCTCGGATCACGATCGAAGCCTCTCCAGAGGGCGAAGCCTCGGTCAAGAGGAGCGGGGCGATCTCGGCCTGAGCCAGGCTCTCGAGGAAGTGGCTCAGCGCGCGGAGGACTTGACCCGGCCGGGGCTCGGCGGGTTCTTCACCCGCTGTGTCCAGGCGGGAGGCCACAGGACCGGCCTCAACGAGGGCGATCATGGCGACCTCGGGGACGCAGCTGATCGCGAGGTGGCTCGTGGGAACGTCCCCGATCAGGGTCGGAGGGACGGTGTCGTCGAGGAAGCAGTGGATCTCGATCCCGATCCCCGCGCGCCGGGCAGGGTGGAGCGCCTTCCCGGCCACAGCGGGGAGGCCGTAATGCGCGAGCTCGAGCGCGTCGAGGAAGTGCAGGGACTCGATCACTTTGGGCGCGGCGACGACACGGGGATCGCCGGTCAGAATCCCGGGCGTGTCTTTCCAGAGCAGAGCTGGGCCGCCCAGCACGCTCGCAAGGAAGGTCGCGGTGGTGTCCGAGCCACCCCGGCCGAGGGTCGTGATCCGACCCGCTGAGTCCGTCCCGACGAAACCGGCGACGACGTAGACGAGGTCTGCGGTGCTGTCGAAGCGAGCGAGGACTTCAGCCCGAGAGCGGTCCAGGATCCGCGCGTCGCCGGGCTCTTGGGTCGTCAAAATCCCAGCCTCGCTCGCGACGCGGGGCTCAGCGGGGATCCCCTCCTGCTCGAGGTGAGCCGTGGCGAGGATGACCGAGAGCCGCTCGCCCATGCTCAAGACTCGATCGCGGGCCGTGGGGGGCACCTCAGCCAGGGCCTGGATTGCGCCCAGGACGCGCTCCAACTCGCTAAACCGCTCCTCGAGGGCTGTGTTGGTGGCCGCGCGCGCCTCCTCCGCGAGGGTCTCTGCGACCTCGGCGTGCCGAGCACGAATCAGCGTCAAGTCGACAGGCTGCTCTGCGACCGCGGCGTCAATCAGGGACAATAAATGGTCTGTGATCCCCTTCAACGCGGAGAGAACGATCGTGAGCGGACGCGGCTGCTCACGGATCAACTCGATCATCCGCTCGAGCCCCGAACGGCTCTGGAGGCAAGACCCACCAAACTTCATGACCTTCATGGCGACGACGCTACCGGCGGACTGGCCCCCACGCCAGCGCCCGTACAGCAGTCCGCCCCGCGAATCGCGGGGCGGAGGCCTCAGGCCGTGCCGAGTTCAACAGGCGGAGCTCTTCTTAGTAAAGCGGAGCTTCTTCCTAGTAAAGCGGAGCACGATTCTGACCGGGGTCGCCTTCCTAGCGAATGGGAGTCACGAGACCACCCCTCGCAGGCGACCCCTCAGAATCGTAGCCTCCGGTTTAGAACTCGGACTTCTTCGCGCTCGCGCGCTCGTAGCGGAGGGTCAGGGCGTACTTCATGCCAAGCTTCATGTCGCCGCCGGCGCCGCCACCCATCATTTGGAGGCGCTGCTTGATCATGCCTGTGGCTTCGCCCTCGGCGTCTGCCACGAACGTGACCTCACTGTTGAGGATATGGCCGGGCCCAAAGGTCGCGAGGCCCTTGACCTTGCTGGCCACGACCTTGAGGTCCTTGACCATGCTGCTCAGGCCTGGGGCCCCGCCGCCCTCAGCCTTCGTCATGGAGACTTCGCCGTCATTCTTGAAGCTGATCCGGGTCTTGCCGCCAGACGAGTCGCCGAAGCGATACTTGCCCTTGAACTTCATGTTGCCGACCTTGGTCTTTTGCTCGTGCTCGATCGACCAGGTGTCACCAGGCGTGCTCGGCAGGACGTGGTTGAGCATGTTGAGTGCGCTCTTGATCGAGTCGTTCTCGAACGCGATCAACGCCATGGCAGCCGTCTGAGCACCCATTCCGCCCATCATGCCTCCGCCGCCGCCGCCGCCGGCCATGGCCTTCTGCGCGGCCTCTCGAAGACCCACGGTCAGCTTCGCAGTGATCTCCTCACCGCCCTTGACCTCGGTCACCTCGCCTGTCTTCTTCATCTTGAAGGTCAAGGCCATGCCGATCGCTTCCTTCAACGCGGCCAAGACCTTCGAGCCCCCCTCCTTCGAGGAATCGTAGGCCTCCTCGGGCCCGGGCATTCCCATGGCCTGAGTCACAGTCGAGGCCTTAACCGACTTGATCGTGGCCTTGATCGTGGCCCCGTTCATGTCGACTGCGGTTACCTCTTGATCGAGGACGTAGGAGACCTTGACCTTGAAGGTCACGAGGTCCATGGGCTGGGGTCCTCGGAGTGACTGGCCGAGATCCAGACCCCAGTGGAGGGTGTAGGTGGACTTGTCGCCCTTGTTGAAGGTCCAGGCGAGGTCCTTCTTCTCAGTCGTCTGCGCGCTTGCTATGGAAGTCGCGCCGAGGAGGAGGGCGGCAATCAAGCCTGCCTTGGTGTTTTGCAGCATGGTGTAGTGCCTCAGAGGCCGCGGCCTCGCACGGGGGGCGAACGCCCCAGGTTGTGGATGGCTCTAGATACGGCCCCCAGTCCCGATTGTTGGGGGCCCCCCCACAACTCCCGCCCTGGTAGGCAATTAGCCCCTCCCCCCTCCCGAGGTGCCCCGCGAGGGGGTGTCCTGAGCGGCCCCGCCCAGTCGCCGCGGGGGTAGCCGGGTCGACGTGGGGATTGGGGGCTGCGGGGTCCCTGATAGGGTTGGGCTCAAGGAGATCGAGCCCTGCCGCCCCCCGGTCGAACCCCTCCCTCACTGCC
>JAESQQ010000903.1 GCA_016765095.1 Planctomycetota bacterium
CTGGCTGGGTGATCCACCGGGATTCGGGTCTCGGACCGATCTTGAAAAACGCCGTTTCTCGGCCGGACTCCTAGGCGGCTCGCAACACGCTTGCGTAGGGGCGGGGTTTACCCCCGCCCGCCCCGACCAGGCCTCACTGGAGCCTCTCGCGCACTTGCCCATTGTTACGTCAGGCGCTGCAAACCCCTTCCCTACGAGCGCATTGGGGTGTATCGCAACTAGTGCTGGGCAGCACTAGCGCGTCTCAGCCTCCGACCGGTCCTCGGTTACGAAGGTGTCCCCCGAGGTCTTTTGGGGGGCGAACGGCTTGTGCGTTTCCTCGCTGCCCTCCTTCCCGGAGCTAAAGGCCCCGAGCTCGTATTGGCTCCACCAGCGACGCGCTTCGACCTGGCTCCAGGAGTCGTCGAGAGGAATCGCCTCCAAGCGGCGCGCGACTTCGCTGATGTCCTTTGGGCGATCCCCCTTGGCCTTCGCGACACAACTGAGGATCAGCGCGTCGAGCTCGGCAGGGAGCGGCCGCCCCAGTCGCCGCGAGGGTGGGTCCGGTTCTGCGCCAATATGGTCCATCAGGACTTGGAGTTGGTTACGACGCCGGTAGAGGCTCGAGCCCGTCAGGAGGTAGAAGGCCGTGCACCCTAGTGAATAGATGTCGCTCCTCGCGTCGACGTCGCCAGGCCCGCCCGTCGCTGCCTCGGGCGAGGCAGTCTGAGCGGTGCCCAGGAAGAGTCCCGACTTCGTCAGCGGAGAGTCGCCCTCGTCACTGGAGGGGCTCTTGACGAGTCCGAAATCCAAGACCTTGAGAACGTCGTGCTCTCCACCGATTTTCCGGCAACAGAACATGTTCCCGGGTTTGACGTCGCGGTGAACGAGCCCTAGCTCGTGCGCCTCGTTCAAGGAGCGGCAGGCTTGCAAGAGGAGGTGGACGCAGCGCGCGGGTGGCAGAGGGCCGACAGCCCGGACGAGGGCCTGAAGATCGGCCCCCTCAAGCAACTCCATCACGTAGTAGAAGCAGCCTTCTGGAGTCACGTCGTACTCGAGGAGCCGGATCGTGTGCGGCGACTCCAGGCTGGCGAGAGCCTTGGCCTCCCGTTGAAAGCGCTTGATGGCCACTTCCGCTGGGCCGTTGATCCTGTCCAGACGAATCAGCTTCGCCGCTACGCTCTGCTTGAGTAAATCGTGCTCGGCTCGCCAGACCTCGCCCATGCCTCCCGACGCGATTCGCTCGACCAGCGTGTAGTTGCCGAGCTTCCGGCCGCGTCCGTCCCCCAACGCAGACTGGCTGACCTGGGCTAAGTCGAGCCTGGCTCGCAGCCGCTCTTCGATCGCGAGCTTCAAGCGGAGGATGCCCTTGATCCGGGCTTTCACAATGGATGGGTTGAAGGGCTTCTTTATGTAGTCAACGGCCCCAAGCTCGAGACCTCGTGCCTCCGACTCCTCTTCTTCTCGGCTGGTGAGGAAGATGACCGGAATCTCCTGGGTCGCCGGATTCGCCTTGAGGCGCCGGCAGACCTCGTAGCCGTCGATCCCCGGCATCATGATGTCCAGCAGAACGAGATCAACCGGATCTCCAGTCCCGATCTGGGCGAGCGCCTCGTCCCCGTTGGTGGCGAAGCGCACGTCGTAATCGTCCCCCAAGGTCTCGCCGAGAATCGTGATGTTCTCGGGGACGTCGTCGACGATCAGAATGCTGGACTTGACGCGCATTTTCGCTCGCGAGGAGCCGACGCAAAGGGCCGGATCGGCCCATTATGCACTCCTGCGAGGCGCTGACCCAGTCGAACGTGAGCGGGCCAGCGCCGCGGGGGCGCAGGTCTCTCAAGGGGTTAGAGCGGACGTGGGGTCCGCGTCTCGCGCCTGCTCTGGGGAACGAGGTCGGACCCCACGTCCGCTCCACCAACGTTGCGCCTCGTCAGGACCCCAAGGGTCTTCGATGGGGATCTCGTCCAAACGACGAATCACCTCGTCCGCGTCGGCCGGGCGATCGGCCTTGGTCTTGGAGAGGCAACTCATGATGAGAGCGTCGAACTCCGGAGGAAGCTGTCTCCCCAGGCGCTTCGAAGGCGGGTCAGGATCTTTGGAGATGTGATCCATGAGGACCCGGAGGGGAGGACCCCGAAACACGTCGCCGCCCGTGACGAGGTAGTAGATCGTGCAGCCGAGCGAATAGAGGTCACTCTGCGCGTCGATCTCGTCGGGTCTGCACTTCGCAGCCTCCGGAGACGAGGTCTGAGGTGTGCCTAGAAAGACCCCCGGACTCGTCAAGTGGCTTTCACCGTCGCCGATAGCGGCCAAGGGCGCGTTGACCAGCCCGAAGTCAAGCACCTTGAGCACGTCGTGTTCTCCGCCGATCCGCCGGCAGCAGAAGAGGTTTCCGGGCTTCACGTCTCGGTGGAAGAAGCCCGCCGCGTGGGCTTCGGCCAGAGACAGGCAGGCGTGCCGCATCAGCCGGATGCAGCGGGCAAGGGGCAGGGGACCAAAGGACTCGACGATGGACTCTAGGTCCAAGCCCTTGAGCAGCTCGGTCACGAGATAGAACTTCGGACTGATCCCGTATTCGTAGAGGCGCAGCGTGTGAGGAGAGCGAAGGCTGGCGAGGGCTTGGGCCTCACGCTGGAAGCGCTCGACCTCTGCCCCCTCAGAGCCGCCCGCTCCGTTGAACCGAACGAGCTTGACGGCTGCCTCACGGCCGAGGAGATCATGCGTCGCTCGCCAGACCTCCCCCATGGCACCCAGTCCAAGTTGACCGAGGAGGGTGTAGCTACCGAGCTTCGTGCCGGCTTCGATCCGGCTCGAACTGCCCTCGGGCCGAGGGCTAGTCGGCTTGATCTGGCCTCGAACTCTCTTCTCCAGCATTTCCTGGAGGTGAGGATGCTCTTGACGCGGGCCCTGACCAACTGTGGCTTGAAGGGCTTTCGGATGTAGCCGATCGCCCCCACCTCGAGGCCTTGCGCCTCGGCCTCTTCTTCGCCCTTCCCGGTCAGGAACATGACTGGGATCTCGGAGGTCTCGGGACGGGCCTTGAGGCGTCGGCAGACCTCGTATCCGTCGATCCCAGGCATCACGATGTCCAGCAGAATGAGGTCGACAGGGTTGTCGGGATCCATGAGCGCGAGGGCTTCGTCCCCGCCGGTCGCAAAGCGGACTTCGTAGTCGTCCGCGAGGGCCTCAGAGATCATCATGATGTTCGTTGGAACATCGTCAACGACAAGAATCGCCGGCTTCACGCGCGCTCCCGAGCGCCCGATCCTACCAGCCGCAGGAGGCGCCCAGCCCCGTCTCCTCGGAACCGACTCATGCTTGGGCACCCGGGCTGAGCGCCACCTCCCGAGTCGGCACGGCTCCTCTGAAGACTTATTGTCGAAGCCCGCAGTTGCGTTACCACTCACGCCTGGCCTTGCCTTCGTGACTCGCGCAATCAGGAGGTGGCACGGAGGATCGACCCCGCCACGAGGTAAGCGCAGAGGTGCAGGCTGAAGGAGAGGCATACCCCTCGCCGAATCCAGGCGATCAGCGGGACGAAGAGGGTCGTGGCCCCCGTGGCGGCCACAATGAAGGGCACCGCCGCCAGGCCTTTGAACGCGATCAGCGGCAGGTGGATCCCGCCGAACAGGAGCGCGAACAGTCCGATCAAGCGGGCGCCACCCAACCCTGCGATCTGGAGCCGGCGGACGAGGGCGAACATCAGCGCCTGCTGGAAGCAGAGCTCGGGGAGCTTGACCACGAAGTAGTTCAGGTCCAAGCGAATCATCCCGAGCTGGAGCGCCTCGAACTTGACCCAACTCTCGGCCGAGATTGGAAGTCCACGCGCGACGGCGAGGCTCGTTCCGATCATCAGAGCCAGGCTCAAGCCGAGCACGACCGGAGGCAGGACGCCCAGGTCTTTGCCTTCGACGGTGAATCCGAGTTCGCGGCGCATGATCCCAGCGCCGACGAGCGTGCAGAGGGCGAACCACAGGCCTGAGAGCCAGCCTGAGCCGAACATGCCGTAGCCCTGAGGGATCAGGACGATCTGGAACACTCCAAAGGGCAGCAGCCAGACGGCTCCCCAGAGCAGAACCCAGCGCAACGTCAGAGGCCTGCCTTGGGGAACTGAGGGTGTTTCGTTAGAGGTCAAGGTCACCGATCGCGAGGCCGCTGGGAGCGCGAGCCTAGCAACCTGAGGTCGACTCCCCACCAGCGAGCACTATTTCCAGTCCCTCAAGTTCGCCGGAAGCGACTACGCCGAGACGATTCGGCGAGCCAAGACGGCCCGAACGTCTGCCAAACTCGGCCGGAGCCGTCGTCACAAGATTCGCGCTGACTGGGAGTCGGTGAAGCGCGACGTGATGCTGACTGCGCTCCGGGCGAAATTCGGTCAGCACCCCGAGCTTCGACTCCTGCTCTTGGATACCGAAGACGCGACGATCGTGGAGCACACCCGTCGGGACGCCTACTGGGGCGACGGAGGCGACGGATCCGGCAAGAACTGGCTCGGCAGACTCCTGATGCGCCTTCGCGGCGAGCTTCAGGCCGAGGCGAAGGCTAGCGAGCGCCCGAGCGATTGAGGTCGCGGAGGGCCTCGCGCCACGGAAGGGCCTCGATAGAAGCCTCAAAGTCCCCGCGGGACCTGCCGTTGGGGCCGACGGATGCGATCGGATAGAGCGAGACTTGATCCTGGTCTAGCTCGACGCGAAAGCGCAACACGCCCTCGGCGAAGGTCAAGTCGCCCCAATAGAAGGCGGTGCTAAACGCAGCGGTCCGCTTGGGCGACTTCCAGATCGAGCGGGTCTGGAACGTCTCGGCTCGAACGCCTGGGATCGCTAGGTATTCGCAGAGCGTTGGCCAGAGCTGCCGCTGGTCGACAAGGTCTGAGATCTCGGCGGCTGGAACCCCGGGAAGGCAGAAGAAGAAGGGGATTCGCTCGCTGTCAGCGCAGAGGGCAATGTGCCCTGCTCGGCCGACTTCGAAGCCTTCGCCGTGATCCGAGAGGACCACCACGGCCGTGTCGGACAGCATGCCTCGCCGACGGAGGGCGTCGAGAACCTGACCGACCTTGGCGTCGACGTGGTGGACCGCGTTGACATAGCGGTTTCGAACCAGGTCGAGGTCCGGCTGACGGGTCAGCGAGCGGGGATCGACCTCCTCGGGATACGCGCTCTCGACCGCGTGCTCAGGGGGGAAGTGGTAGTTCCAGTGAGTGCTGTCGAGCTGGAGCAGGAACAGGTTCGGGCGCGCGCGGTCGGCCTCCTCGATCCAGCGGACGGTCGTCGCGGTCACTTCGTCGTCAGAGAGGTGGCGGTGTAGCTGCTCGCGGGGGTGGTAGGTCAGGTGCGGCACGACGTCTGACGCGTCACCCCGCAGTCGCCGCTCCGCTTCGTCGCCCCAGATCAGGCTCCCAGAGAAGGCGAGGTGGTTTCGGTAGCCAGCCGCTGCCAGGACCGCCAGGGGCCAGGCCGGTTGCCCCGTCGGCGGACGTTGGAGGTCCCGAAGCGCGCTGACGGCAGGCCGGTCCAACATGATCGAGGTCCAGGTCAGCGCTGTGTAGATCGAGACGCTCCGGGCGTTGCTCAGCCGAAGAGAGGCGTCGCGCAGTTTGCTCAAGTTGGGCGCATGGTCGGGACGGATCGCGTCAGGGCGCACGCTCTCGAGGCCAATGATCAAGACGTGCTTGGGGTTGCCTGCTGGACCGATCGAGCTCAGCTCTCGAGCGCGCTCGTCGCTTGAGCGAGGCGCTTGAATCCTGATCACCTCAGGTTCGATCCCTCGCTCGAAGAGCTGCCAGTAGGCAGGGAGGTGGTGCGAGCGGAGAAAGTAGGCGCTGGACGTGCTCTGGGCGTGGGCCTGCTCGAGCACGAACACTCCGAGCAGAAGGAGAGAGAGCCCGGGACCCACCCAGAGCCAGCGGCCGCGGACGCTCGAGCGAGGCAAGGCCCGCCGCAGGAAGGCGCCACACATGAAGCTCAGCGGGAGCAGCCCCGCGACCGCGAACGCTAGCCCGCCGAGCTCGGACTCCGCCAGAGCGTCCAGGGGAGACCCCCCCGCGGTGAGCTGAGCGAGCCCCGCGCTGAGTGGAGTCGAAGTGATAGACGTGAAGAGAGCACCGGCGACGCAGAGCATCAGCGAAGCCGCCGCGCTCCCCGCCAGGAGTAGCTGGAGCCAAGTTCGCTCGAGGAAGCTGTCCACCGCAAAGGTCATGCAGAGACCAAGCGCGAGCATTAGGAGATACGAGAACTGGGAGCGCCAGTCAGCGCCCAGCTCGTGCACAGGCTCCAAGAGCAGGTAGGAAAGGAGCAAGGAGAGAAACAGGAGCGTGCCGTAGAAGCGCAGAGCGAGCTCAGGAGCGCGGCTTGGGGGCTCCTCCGCCTCGGGACCCCGAGGTGGAGTCTCGCTTGACTGAGTTTCGTCCGTCATTGAGGTCCCCCCCTCGCCGACGGGGTCTCGGAGAAGAGTCGCTCCCCAGCGTATCCCGTGAGCGCCCTCGCAGGATCCACCCTGCTGAAGAGCAACCTGACGAATCTCCCGTGGAGTTCGTGCTCCACCGAGGCGCTCCCACCTCCCCAGCCAGGAAGAGCCGGTTGTCCGACTCGCTGCGCGAGCGCGGGATCGATAGAGTGACCTGCGCGTGAGCGACACCCGTCTGCGAGAGCTGGAGAAACGCTGGATCGCCTCTGGTTCGGTCGGCGACGAGGCGGCCTGGCTCAATCTTCGTCGGCAGCGCGGCAGCCTCGATCCAGAGCAGCTAGATCTCTCGGCCTACCTAGGCCACCCCGCCGCCCGCGCGCTCCTCCCAGACGCCGGGGCCTTCCCCGACGACCTCGACGACCTCCTGATCCAGTGGGGTCGGGCGCTGGGAGCCCGCCTCGCCGCGGCGGCGGGAACGTCCTACTTGGCGTCCCTCGATGCCGAGGAGCGCGCCGACTGGCGAACGCGCCTCGACGCAGTCCTCGCTGACCTTGAGGCCTGCGCCGAGGGGATCCCAGCTCAGGAGTCCAAGGCCGCGAAGGACGCGATCTACCACGGAGCAGGTCGCGCCGGCCCTCTCAGGACCCTGCACCACGCCGTGATTCGTTTCGACTGGCCCGAGTGGGAGGCGGTGATCGCGGATCGGGATCGCGCGGAGAGCCTCGGCATGGGGTTTGCCCCCAAGGTCTCGACCACGGGCCCCAACGCGCTGGCCCAGTCGCTGCGAAGCCTGAGCAATCGAGTCGGCCCTGAGTTCCTTGACCGACTGCGAGCCGAGGTCGTGAGCTGGGCCTTGAAGCGGGAGCCTGAGCACGAAGGGGGTGAGGCCCACGATGCGATTCTCCGTCGCGCCGAGACGGGCGGCCGGGGTCTGCTCGAGCGAATCCTCGCGGGGGAGGTCAAACAGGCCGCCGTCATGTTGGCCTCCCTGTTGGGCGACGCGAACGCGCGCGAAGCCGTTAAGGCTGGGGGCGGCGCTCCTCCCAAGCGAGGGCCGACCCTGGACTTCGCCAGCCTCGAGGCCTTCGACGCCGACTACGCGTTGACCGCCTGCCTGTGGGCGAGCCTGGCCTTGGCCGAACTGCCCCGCGTCGCCGCGGCGAGAGCCGACCAGGAAGGACGCCGGCAGGCTCGCGATCGAGGCGGCGAGGCGCGTTCTCGTCTCTTCGGACCAAGACACGCGCGAACAGGCGCAGCTCGCGGCACGGGCCGCGAAGAAGGCCTCCACGAAGATCGGTAAGACCGACAGGGCTGCTGCTCGCGCGCTCTCCGTGGCCGCCCAAGCAGCTCTGTGCTCTGCAGCGACCAGCCTCAAGGACGGCTTGGCGTGCCTCAAGAGAGCGCGCCGCGCGGCGGGCGACGTCGTTCACCTCGCCAGCTTCGAGGGCCTTGGGGCCAAGAAGCCCGCCTTGACCGAGGTCGATCGCGAGGTCGCGCCGATCGTGATCGCCTGGGCTTTCGAGGGTTCGAGTCCCAGCCAGCCCCTCCCCTAGAGCGCTTCGCTGCGCCCGCGCCGCTTCGATTAAAGGACAGCGCTGTTTGCTGCGCAGGAGTGGTTTCGATATCGTTCGAGATCGGTGCCGCCTCCTCGGCACTCGCCTGCGAGTTGTTCATGAGAGTTCTCTGCCAATACTCCCTAGCGTGCCTAGTCGCGCTCCTCTTGGGCGGCGCAGCCTTCGCCGACGAGCCCGTCTCACTCACCGGGCGGAGCCCCTACTTCGGGGCCATGACAGGGACTTTCGCCGCCACCCGCCGAGGAGAAGACGTCGACGTTTCGTTCACGGCCTCCTTCCGAGACGGAACCTCCTGGGCGCTGCAGGGGACCGGGCGAATTCGGCGCGGGACCCTCGTCTGCGACCTCTTCCCAGCAGTCGGCATTTCCGGTGCCGTGGCGGGAGAGAAGAAGAAGAAGACCCACAAGCTCACGATTCACCGGGACGGGTCGCGCTACTGGGGGAGCTGCTCGAGCAAGAAGGGCACGACTTGGTTTCGCGAGGCGCTCTCCATGACCGCCGGCGACCCCGCGCCCGACACCACCAAAGGAGACAGCAAGGCGCGCCTCAAGGCGGCCGTGCGTGTCCTGCGCCGCGTCGACGCCAACGGAGACGGCCTGATCTCCGGCCGTCGCTATGGGAATGAGCTCGACGCGACCAAGGACCCGCTCGCTCGGGCCGTGTTCGAGTTTGTCGACTACGGCAACTACACGGGTCAGACCAGCGTCTACGGCCCCGCCACCCGCGGAGACGTCCAGGAGGGGGGGCTTGGCCTCGGCTACACGACCCGGCCGACCCACTACACCTCCAACCAAGTCCTGCACGAGGACGCCCTCGACCTCGGAATGCGCGACTTGGGCCGCTGGCTCTCGTCGGGGCCCGACGACTTGCCCCAGCAGGACCTCGAGCGAGTCCGCGCACAAGCCAAGGCCAAGGGCCTGCTCAGCGGAGACGCCACCGCGCAGTACCGCGCGATCCACGAAGCCGCCGAGCGGCTCCTCGATCACATCGCGAAGAAGACCGGCGAGAAGGAGCGGGCCAAGAGCAAGGACGGCGTCCGCTTGACCCACGCCGAGCTGATCGCTGGGCTCGACGGCAAGAGCCTAGAGGCGCTGCTCGCCAAGACGGTGATTGGGGACGGCGCGAAGGAGCAGTGGATGGACTTCTTTAGGCGCGGCCTCAGCTACACGAGATACGACGAACGCAAGGAGGAGCGCGGACTCGTCGGCTCCATGCTCCAGCACTACCTGTTGGTGATCGGCAAGCGGGCCATGCAGACCAGTCTCGTGACCAAGATTCGCGGTCACCTCCCTAAGTAGCGCTGCCCATCACAAGTTGCGGTACACCCCATTGCTTTCGTAGGGGAGGGGTTTACAGCTCCTGACGTTGACAAGCCTAATCCCAGAGGCCGTCTGTCTCTCCCGCCCAGCCCCCAGACCTTGCCGC
>JAESQQ010000904.1 GCA_016765095.1 Planctomycetota bacterium
GGGTTTACCCCCGCCCGCCCCGAGGCCGCGCCGACCAGGCCTCACTGGAGCCTCTCGCGCACTTGTCCCTTGTTACGTCAGGCGCTGTACCCCCGCCCCTACCAAGGCGTGTTGCGAACCGCCCAATCGGGCGCCTTGCGGAGGGGCCCTCTTGCGATCTGTAGGGTGCGGGGTTTACCCCCGCCCGCCTGTCCGGGAGAGACGGACGGCCTCTGAGCTTAGGCTTATCAACCTCAGGAGCTGTACCCCCGCCCGACGCCTGTCCCGGAGAGATAGACGCTCTCTCTTAGCTTCTCTACCCCTAAGAGAGACCGACCTCGGCGTTGAAGGCGTCGATCTGCGCGTCCCAAGCGGGGACCAGCGCGCGCAGGTTGCGCCAATAGCTCTGGTGCTTGCGCGCCACGAAGTCCTCGAGCGACACACCCTGCTGCTCGACCCAAGTGAAGTAGCCGAGGTTGAAGATCCGCTCCCGCTCGCGGTGGGTCATTTCCAAGACGTTGTCGGTCCCAGCGGCTGCCAGGTGCTGTCCCCAGACCTCTCCCGCGCTGATCTCGTCGAAGCGCCCTCCGAGCCGCTCGCGCTCGATCTTGGGGAGTTCGGTCGTGTAGAGGCTCATGTTGTCGGTCGCGACGGTCACGAGCGCCTGATCGGGGCCAAGGTCGTAGTGCTTGGCGACTTTGATCGCGGCCAACACATTGGCGATCCCCGAGAATCCGAGCACTTTGAGCGAGTCGACGACGTCCTGGGGAACCCCACGACGCTCGACCAGATACTTGCGGCCGACCTCCGACGCGAACAAGTAGCCAAGGGTGTCGGTCGCGGCGTCTGAAATCCCGACCACGAGGTCGGTGTTGAACGCGTTGTGCACGTAGGGAATGTGCTTGTCACCGATCCCTTGAATGTTGTGCTCACCGAACCCGTTCTTGAGCAGCGTTGGGCACTCGAGGGCCTCGACGGCCACGATCTTGGCGCCGTGGGTCTCCTTGAGCCGGTCCCCGGCGGCGATCGTGCCCGCGCTCCCGGTCGCCGAGGTGAACGCGAACAGCTCCAAGCCAGGACGACTCGCGGCGAAATCGTCGAAGGCGTGTCCGAGGGCGCGTCCGGTCAGGGTGAAGTGGGCGAGGGTGTTCCCGAACTCGCAGAACTGGTTGAAGATCACGTTCTGCGGGTCTTGATCGAGCTCCGCGCACTTGTCGTAGATCTCCTTGACGTTGCTCTCGCTGCCCGGCGTTCGGATCACGTCGCTCTCGTCGACGATCCACTCCGCGAGCCAGTCGAAGCGCTCCTGGCTCATGTTCTCGGGCAAGATCGCGACGCCGCGACAGCCCATGATCCTCGAGACCGCGACCCCACCTCGGCAGTAGTTCCCCGTCGAGGGCCAGAGCGCCTTGTGAGCCGTCGGGTCGAACTGACCCGTGACCAGGCGCGGCGCGAGGCAGCCGTAGGCAGCCAAGACCTTGTGGGCTGTGATCATGGGGAAGCGCTCGCCGAGCGCGACTATGATCGGAGCCTTGACCCCCGTCAGGGACTCAGGCAGGACCACGTAGCCCGGAACTTCACTGAGTCCGCGGCGGTCGGCGGCGTTGTACCAGTGGATCCGGAACAGGTTGAGCGGGTCCGCCGCGTCGGGGTCGACGCTCGCCAGGCGATCGCGAATCCCGGCCGGGATCGTGCTCGGGTCCTCAAGCTGCGCGAAAGTCGGGAGGACGACCTTCCGCTCGCGAAGGTGCGCCACAGCGCGCGCGCGCACGTCGCTGTCGACCACGTCTTTCGCCAAGCCAAGCTGGGCCATACCACGCTCCTGGAGTCGGGCCGCGGAGGCCGCAGTGGGGGGGCGTAGTAGACCAAAGCCCAGAGCCTGCGGGAACGCTCGCCACCCGCGCGCAGCTGATCCAGCGCGACCTCCACACGCTAAGATCCGCGAGGTCCCCGGTGCCACGAAGCACCCAGCGGGGAGGGCCTCTTGAACCGACTCCTGGTGTGTCTCGCCCTGCTCCTCGTGAGCCTCCCGGCTCCGGCCGCTGCGGCCCCAGATCCCAAGGGCAAGAAGCCTGCGCTGAGCAAGAAGGCGAAAAAGCTCAAGAAGAAGCTCGAGCGGGCAAGTCGGAAGCTCAAGATCCCCGTCGAGGCACTCGCCAAAGTCGGCGGGCACCGAGCCCTCTCCAAGCGGCCCGGCGACCTCAAGGGGCTCTGCGTCGATCTCCACAGGAGAGTCGACGCCCGCAACCTCCCGATCCTGATTCGAATCGTGACGAGCACCAGGCTCGACAAGGAGCTCCGCTTCGCCGCCCTCGCCCTGCTGCCGGTCTACGCCCTCGAAGGCGACAGCGGCCCCTACCTCGAACTTCAAGCCACTTTCCGCCGGCTCTACGGCGACGAGTTCCAACGCGTGTGGGAGGGCGCTGCGGCCGCCAACCACCGCCTCCTCACCTGGTTCGACCTCGACCAAGAGGTCTCGGAGCTGTTCGTAAGGACCTATCGCGGCAAGTTCTATCGCAAGGCCCAGCGCGCCTACCGCGCGATCCTCGACTTCCGCCACCCCGAGCTCCGGGCCGGGATCGCCCAGGAGGCGCTTAAGGAGGCGCTCGAAAAGCGCTCCCGGTTCGGGATCAAAGAGCGCCAGCGAGCCGTGCGCGAGAACGGCCGCCGCGGCGCCCCGCTCAGCGCCCACCAGCTCGCAGACCTCCTCCACGCCGACGGCACGGTCGCGATCGCTTGCGCGACCGCGCTTGCAGACCTCGACGACGCGACGGTCCTCCCCTCGCTGCGCAAGATCGGCAGGACCTCGAGCCACGTCCTGAGGGTCCCGATCCTCCAGACTCGCGGCCGGCTCCAAGGCGCGTCCCTCGTCGACTTGATCGGGCCGACCTTCCACGACGACCACGCTCGGATCCAAGCCGCCCTCGTCCGAGCCCTGGTCGAGCTTCGCCACAAGAAAGTCGATCGGCTCTTGGAGGCTCTCGAGAAGCTGATCAAGGACGAGGCCCTCGGTCGCGTCCTCGACCTCGGCCGCCTCCGCCGCGGCGATCCCGCCGTCGTCAGCCGCCTGGCCGACGCCCTGACCGGCGGAGACCCCGACCCCGCCCTCGCCCGCAAGATCCTGGCGACCCCCCACGCGGTCGCAAATCCCCTCGTGCTCCTGATCGCCAAGAGCGGCGCCAAGCCCCTTGAGGGTCTCCGCCCGCGGGCCCTCGCCGAGATCGGCACCCGCCGGATCGTCGACGCCGACACGATCGCCTGGGTCGGCTCGCTCTGCACCGGCAAGGACAAGACTCCGCTCCGGCTCCAGGCCGCCGCGACCCTCGTTCAGGCCGGGGCCCCCAAGGCGAAGGCTAAGCTGCGAGCCGCGCTCAAGGACTTCAAGGTCGTGCGTCGAGTCGACGTGCGAACCTCGCTCGGGAAGGCCCGGCGCTTCAACGGGAGCCACCTGGGCGACGTCTGCCGGCGCTGGTCCCGAGATCGCGCCTGGCGCGCGACGCCGATCTTGAGCAAGTGGCTGAACCCTCCGCCGAAGAAGGGAAAGCCCGCGCCCAAGGGAGCCGAGGGCAAGCCTCCGAAAGGCACCAAGACCCGCGGGGGGCGGCCGCCGCCCAAGGCTTCGCCCACGCCCGCCAAGCCGCCCAAGTGGCTCCGCCACGCGTTTGTGCGCCGGAGCGCCGTCGAGGCGCTAGGAGGGCTGGTCTGGGCCGCAGAAGAAGTCGCGGCCGGGCGCGGCAAGTCGAAGTGGCCCAAGGCCCCGGCTCGGCTCGCGGCCTGGAGCGCGAAGGGCCACGAAGCGCTCGCCAGGGCGCTCAACGACACCCACCGCCTCGTGCGACGAGCGGCGATCCGAGCCCTGGCGCGACTGGGAGGCACGACTCTTGAGCCTGGAGCTTCGCTGAGCGAGGAAGACGCCGCCGAACGCGCCGCGCGGGCCTACCTTGAGCGGGCGCGCTAGTCGAAGGCGACCCGGAACCCGATCCGAGTCGCGGCGTCTGGAAATTGTCCGTCGCTGACGGGGGTTCGCGAACTGGACCGGACCAGCTCGGGTCCGCTCAGCCAGGAGCCTCCCCGCAGGACGTGGAACCGGCGGTCGCCGCCGAACTCGCCCTCGACCCACTCGGCCGCGTTTCCTCCGAGGTCGAAGATCCCATACAGGGAACGATCGCCCGGGCGAGAGCCACCCGGAGCGGTCCGAGGCCGCGGCGTCGGGCCCGACTGGTGCAGCCAAGCCACGGGATTCGGTGCGCCCGGGTCAAAGTGAGTGCCCCACGGGAACGCGAGTTCAGGGAAGGGGCGAGCCGCCTTCTCCCACTCGAGGTCGGAGGGGAGGCGGTAGCTGACTCCCCCGCTCTCCTTCGAGAGCCAGCTGCAGTAGGCCCGTGCGCTCTCGAACCGAATCCCGACCACGGGGTGGTCGGCGCGATCCGGGCGACCGAGGTCCTGGAGGACAAGGTTGCCCAGTTGGGGGCGGTGGAGGTCCCGCTGAACCTTGGTAAGGCCGTTTAGGAACTTCGCGTAGTCAGCTCCAGTGACCTCGCGGTTCGCGATAAACACCCCCGGTACCCAGACTTCTTCGCGACCCCGCGCGAGGGGGCGAACCGCCTCGAGGTCGCCACCCGCCAGGAACGGGCCTGGCGCCAGGTAGGTGAACCCCGCCGGAATTCCCTCGGCGCGCGGGAGCTCGATGTGGAGCTCCTTGGGGGTCCCGTCGAGCAGGCGGAGGGGGAGCGTGACCGTCACCCGGCCCGGAGCCCGAATCTCGAGCAGGTAGTGACCTGGCTCGATCGTCTGGGCCTCGAGCGGGGTCGCCCCCAGCGAGCGAGCCGCCTCCGCGCTCCAGCGCGGACCCAAGGTGATCCGGCGAGAGGTGACCGTGGCGCCGGCGGGCTCGGTCACGAGCGCCAGCGTCGCAGAGACCGCCCCAGGAGTGAGGACGGCGCGCTCGGCCCGCCAGGCTGCCGCGAGGTCGTCGCGCCCTTGGCGCTCGGCCGCGA
>JAESQQ010000905.1 GCA_016765095.1 Planctomycetota bacterium
CAGCGGAGCTGAGTTCAACCAGCGGAGCTGAGTTCAACCAGCGGAGCTGAGTTCAACCAGCGGAGCTGAGTTCAACCAGCGGAGCTGAGTTCAAATGACGCCTACTTTCACTCGAGACACGACTTGAGCAACTCGAGAAGTTGGAGGGGGCGAAAGGGCTTGGTCAGATAGGCGATGGCGCCGAGCTTCAGGCAGCGCTCCTGATCTTCAGCAGAGTCACTCCCTGAAACCATGATGACCTTGGGCGGACTCGCTAGTTCCTGGGCCCTGGAACAGACCCCCAAACCGTCCTGAGCCCCCCCGAGATACAGGTCGAGGATCACGACGTCGATCGGCTCGAGCTCCAGCAGCCGGCATGCCTCGCTCAAGCTCGAGGCGAGCGAGACTTGATAGCTGGTCAGGGTTACCTCAACGAGCCGCCGCAAGTCTGGGTCGTCGTCCACGACGAGAACTCGACGGTCGCTCATGGCCGGCTCGGAGTGGGGTCAGCCAAGACCTCAAGCTCGAATTGTGTTTTGACTCTCATACCCCTCCTGAGGAGAGGGGAGCATATCGAAGGCGCCCGTTCGCCAAAATCATCCGTATGGATGGGGTGGGGTGCGAATGTCGCTTTGTGCTTTGTAGGGGCTCAAGCCGAAGCGAGCGGGCTCAGCCCCACATCGCGGAGCTTTTTGAGAAGCGTAGTCCTATGAATCCCGAGCCGTTGTGCCGCCCGGGATCGATTTCCGCCGCAGTCGTGTAGGACGCGCTCGATGTGAGCTTGCTCGACCTCGGCCAGAGTCCGTCCGAGCTCAGCGGGTGTCGTACGCTCCTGGCCAGCCTCGAGTCGCAAGGTGCAGAACCGCAGGTCTTCGAGCCCGATCAACTCGTCGATCGCCAGCACAGCGGCGGCTTCGACGGTGTTCATCAGCTCCCTGACATTTCCAGGCCAAGCGTGGTTTCGAAGCGCTTGAGCGGCGCTGGCTGAGAACCCGAGCAGAGGGCGTCCGAGTTCCAGGCGAAGGCGACTGAGGAAGTGGCGAGCCAAGGGCATTACGTCGTCTGGGCGGGCCCGGAGGGGGGGGGCGCGATTTGGATCACATTCAGTCGGTAGTAGAGGTCTCGGCGGAAGCTCCCCGTAACGACCGCGTCCTCGAGATCGCGGTTGGTACTCGAGAGGATCCGGACGTCGACACTGACCGGACTCGTGCCCCCGACCCGGTAAAAGCGCTGCTCCTGAAGCGCGCGGAGCAGCTTGGCCTGCATCGCTGGGCTCAACTCACCGATTTCGTCGAGGAGGAGCGTTCCTCCGCTCGCGATCTCGAACAGGCCGAGCTTCCTTTGAAAGGCCCCCGAAAAGGCGCCGCGCTCATGCCCGAAGAGCTCGGACTCAAGCAAAGTCTCAGAGAGAGCGGCGCAGTTGATCGCGACGAATGGTTGCCCGCGGCGTGGGCTCGCATCGTGAATCGCCTGGGCGACCGCCTCCTTGCCGACTCCACTTTCGCCTCGGATCAGGACCGAGGTTCGCTGGGCGCGAGCCACAAGCTGAATCTGCTGCCGAAGGGATTGGAGGGCTGGGGTCCATCCAATCAGGCTCCCCGCAGAACTCCGATACGCACTCATGAGCTCGGCGAGGGAGGGCCTGGGCCCGAGCGTCGCGAGCGCTCCGAGCTGCTCCGCCGCAAAGTGCTCGCTCGGCTCTCCGGCAAAGAGCACCGGCAACTCTGGATAGGTACGGCGCAGGCGCTTGAGGGCGCGGGTGCCTGTGACCACCATTGCTGCAGGTCTCGTCTCCTTCAGCGTCTGCTCGAGAGCAGCCCACGATCCTCCACAGGATCGCAGTGACTCCGTATCAGCGTTGAAACTCACCAACTCAATCGAATGCACGCACTCCCCCTCGGCACTCTCCTTTGAGCAAGTCGCACTCCAGGAGCCTCGATACGCGCAGGCCGATCATTGGAGGGCAGGGCCGCGTGAGCGATGTGACCTCCTCGCCGTGCGGGAGTGTGCCAACCATGTCCCAGGGGGTGATCGCGGTCATACCTCCGGTCTCATCAAGGCTGATGAGTCCGACAGGGACGTTCCGAGGGGTTCGGACCTTCCCCCATCCTGCACCGCCGACGAGGGAGAGCTGACTCGTCTCTTGGCCGTTGAATGCGTGCGCGCATTTGCCGAACTGTGGCCCTCGGGGGTCGAGCGCAGTCGAAGTCCAGTGCCACGGAAGCTAGGAACCCATCACTTCGAAAGGGTCACCTGATGCGGCTGACATCATTGGACGTCCCGAGACCTCGATCTGCGCGAGGTTAGGAACGGTACAGCGCTTGAGTGCACGTTCTTCCGGAAACGTACGCCGTGGCGTGCAGGACTGAGTCGGAGGTCCCGAACGGGACCCCGCTGCCTTAACCCAGGAGGTTCCGCCATGAAACACCTCAGCGCGCTCTTGATCGTCGCCTTGATCGGAACCTCGAGCGCCAGCGTCTTCTTCGGCTACAGCTCACTCCAAACGTCGCGGCGAATCGACCAGCACTGGGACGCCCAAACTGCGGCGCCCGGGAGCGCCACTCGCTTCACGGATGCTGAAGTCGCCCTGAGCAGGGGCCAGGCGGCGTTGGCTGCGACGATTTACCGAGGGTCGCTCGCCGAGGGCCTCTCTCAGGACGAGCGCCTCGCTGCAAACCTGGGCCTCGCTCAGGCCGCTGCTCGCCTAGGGCTGGAACAAGAGGCGCGCTCAGCGCTCCAAGCGGCTTTAGAGTCTGCCGGTCGCCCCGAGAGCCCCCGAGAACTGCTTGCAATGGCGGACCGGGCGTACCAGAGCGGCGCCTGGCGTGCGACGCGCCAGCTGCTCTCGGCCTCGCTACTCCTCGAGGACGACCCGCGCGTCAACTCCAAGACACTCGCGCGCGCCCGCCTCCGCTTGGGGGACACCTACCGGCGCGAGTCGAAGGAAGAGCTCTCTGCGGAGAGCTCTTCGAGCTGGACCGCCTGGTTGAACTCGATCGATCCAAGCGCCGTGCCTGAGGTTCGCGTGCATACGAGCGCCGGGGGTGGCGTGAAGGTCGACCTCGAAGCCCAGCGGGTGGGCCTCAGGAGGGTCCTGCGGACTCTCCTGAGACGATTGCAGCCTGGCACGGCGCTCCCAACCGACCTCGAAGACGTCTCGATCGCGGTGACCGCGAAGCTCCGGCTCAGACCCGCCGCCGTGGTCCTGCGCCGACTGGCGGCCCTGGGGGGACTCGATTACGAGCTTCGAGAGGGTCGACACTGGATCGGCCCCCTGCCAAGCTCCGAAGACCCGGATCATGCCGGCTGGGCGCGAACTCGAGCTCGTGAGTCCTACCTTCGAGCGCTGAGTCAGGACGGGGTTCCCGCCCCGGACGTGCACCTTCAGCTGGCAGAGGTCGACCTCGCGGACGGTCGGACCGAAGAGGGAATCGAGCGCCTCCAGGCCCTGACGGAGCGTTGGCCCGACGCGAGAGTTTGCCGAAAGGCGCTGCTGGCGCTCGCCGGCGCCGAGGCCCAAATGTTGCGTCTGGCCCGATCCCGGGCGGCCTTGTTTCGGCTCCTGGACCGTCGGGACTCGACCGATCTCGCTCCAGCTGCCTTCTTGGAGCTCGCTCGTAGCTTCCTCGCCGAAGGAAGGGACGAAGACGGCGAACGCGCCGCGGCTCACCTCCTGAGGGCCTTCCCGAAATCTCCACAAGTCCCCGCCGGACGCCTTCTGCTCGGGAAGCTTGCTCTCGATCACGGGCGACTCCCTGAGGTCATTGAGATCCTTGATCCCCTGGAGGCGAGCGAGAATCCCAGCCTGCGACGGAGCGCGGTCCTCTTGATGGCGCAGGCTCACCTGGCGGCTGGCGATCCGACGTCTGGCGCAGCGCTTCTCCGGCCGCTGATCCCCACCTCGATCCTCGAGGGCCAACGCGGTCCAGAGATTCTCCTGCTCTATGCGGAGTCGGAGCGAGCAGGCGGAGGCACCCTCCAAGCCTTGCTGGCCTACAGGACGCTAGCTCGATACCACCCCGACAGCGCGGAGGGAGCCAAGGCCAGGGCGGCGATTCCTCCCATCCGCCACCGCCTTGGTCTGCTGCCTAGCGGTTCGCCTAGGGGCATGGCCGAGATCGAGGACGCGGCTCGCTCCTGGCTCAATGCCGGCGAGCCAGGCCGCGCTCGGACCCTCCTCCTGGGCCTAGAGAGCCCAACCCCTCCGCAGCAAGTCCTGCTCGCTGACTGCGAACTCCAACTCGGTCGCGCGAAGGCCGCACTCGAACTCTTGCGCGCCCTCCCACCTGTGAGTGGAGGCGTTCGAGTCCACGCAAGTGCTCTCCTCGCCCAGGCGTTGCGTCGTCTTGGGCGCACCGAAGAGCTCTCTCGCTCGAACTCCCGCTCCCCGAAGGAGCCAGATTGATGCGACTCGGATTGACCTTCAGCGTCCTGCTCCTGCTCCTCCTCGCCCCCGGTGGAGGGCTGGACGCGGGACAAGAAAGCCAAAGGCGACTGGACGCAGTGCGTCGTCAGCAGACAGCCTGGAGCACAGTTCTGAACTCCCCCAAGTCGGAGACGATGTTCTCCGAGCTGCTTGCGAGCCAGGCGACCCTCTCGTTGACCAGCCTCTCCGCAGACTCCGAACTTCCCACTGACTGGAAGGGCGAGCTCGCCGAGGAGATCGCCTACGAGCAAGCGTGGCTCGAGAGCCTCCGCGATGAGGCTCGTATCGGGCGGATCAGACGTCGCGCCAAGCAGCAACTGAGACCCAAGACCCACGACGCGACCCTCTCCAAGGTGAGTTCTGCCGCACTGACTTCCAGAGCGTTGTCTGCACCGCCCCACGCTCCCCAAGTCACGCCAAGAGTGCTCCGACCCGAGACGTCAACCAAGGCTGAACCTCCTCTCCTTGGTCTCAACCCGCTCAGCGACCCGATCGATCTAGGAGACGCCTATTACGAGAGCGGTCAGTTCCGGGCCGCGCTGGCTCAGTACGGCATCGCGGCGACGCTGAGCGGAATCAAGACCAAGGAGCTCGCCAGGGCCCGCTTTGGACTGGCCCGATCCCTCGAGCGTCTGGGCCGTGTCGGTGGCGCTCTGACCGCATACGAAAGCGTTGCCGAACTCCCAGACGCCGAGCCGTGGGCTTCTGCGGCCGCCTTTGGTCAACGCTTCATCGCCTGGAAACGACGCCTCGACCAAGTGCGTGGCGCTTCGGGCGTCCCGAGGAAGGCCGAATGAGTAACCAGTCAAGGGATTGGAAGGGGTCGAGTCGCGGCACGGTCCTCGTTGGCGGAGGCGACTCCAGGCTCTCGGCTCAGTTCGGAGCCTGCGGGTTTCTCGTTCGCGCCGTCGAGGATCGCCTCAGCGCCGAGGACGCACTGGACGAAGTCGACCTCGTCGTACTGAACTCTGCCTGGCCTCACGCAACAGCCTTGGCGGGAACGTGCGCGGCACGTGGCGGACCGCCGGTTCTCTGGTCCCAGTCCGCTGAGCTACAAGAGGCGAAGTCGCCCCCTCGGGACGTCCACGCACGATTGGGAATCGTCGGATCCTCACCGGCCCTCCTGACTGCACTCGAGAGGATCTCGTGGGCAGCCCCCTCCAAGGCGACCGTTCTCCTCGAGGGCGAGTCTGGGACGGGCAAGGAGAGCCTCGCCGCGCTGGTGCATGCGCTTAGCGGCCGGAGCGGGCCCTTGATCAAGGTCAATTGCGCCTCACTGGCCCCCGGCGTATTGGAGAGCGAGCTCTTTGGTCACGAGCGAGGGGCCTTTACTGGCGCCATCCAGCAGCGCAAGGGGCGCTTCGAGCTGGCATGTGGTGGGACCCTCCTCCTGGACGAGGTCAGCGAGGTCTCAACGGACGTCCAGGCTAAGCTGCTGCGAGTTCTCGAGGAGGAAGAGCTCGAGCGCGTCGGCGGCAGCGAGACAGTTTCCCTCGACGTTCGGATCGTGGCCTCGACCAACCGAGACCTCCGCGCCGAGGTGAAACACGGTCGCTTTCGCGAGGACCTCTACTTTCGACTGGCTGTGTTCCCAATCAGTGTTCCCCCTCTGCGCGACCGCAAGGGTGACCTGGCTGCTCTGGTTGAACACTTCGTGGCTCGCTTCGGCCACGAATCAGCTGCTCGAGGCTTTACGCCGGCTGCCTTGGAGTTCCTGTCGAGCCACCACTGGCCAGGGAACGTGCGGGAGCTCGAGAACTTGGTTCGCCGTGCGCTCCTGCTCGGCGGGTCGACCTGGATCACCCCCGAGCGTCTCCGCGCTGAGCTGACGCCTTCTCTTGGTCAGGGCCTGCGACCAGTGACGGGATTGGAGTGCCGCGGACCTGACCTCGCCGTGCGGATCCGTGAACTGGAGCGGACCGCCATTGCGAGTGCGCTCGTCGAGGCGGAAGGGAACCGAGCGGGCGCTGCGAGGCTGCTGGGGATCTCGGTCCGAACGCTCTACAACAGGCTCAAGCGCTATCAGGCCGATGGGGCCCCCTTGCTGAGTCCGCAGTGAGCGTCCCGCCCCTCATCGCTCGCGACACGGCCCGCCTCCGCCAGCTCCTGGATGTCGCGGCCCTTCGCCAAGAGGTGATCGCCTCGAACATTGCCAACGCGAGCACGGCGAACTACCAGCGCCGCACGGTTCGCTTCGAGGACATGTTCCGAGAAGCGCTGGCGACCAAGGGCCGGGTTGACGAGGTCGAGCCGAGGGTCGAGGTCGACAAGACCCCCGGGGCCGGCCCGAACCAAAACAACGTGACGCGAGAGCGCGAGCTAGCTGACCTCAGTGCGAACGCTCTTCGATACGAGCTGCTTGCCCGGGCAGGGACGGTCAAACTCGGGATCCTCCGAGCGGCCATAGAAGGTCGCTAAGCGACTTGGAGACCACCATGAGCGGTGTATTTCACGGCATGCGAATCAGTGCGAGCGGCCTCCAGGCCGAGCGCATGCGGCTCGAGGTCTCGGCCGGTAACATCGCCAGGAGCGGGGTCACCCGCACCAGCGACGGGCGTCCGTATCGTCGACAGGTCATCAGCTTCACATCTCTCCTCCAAGGCGCCCAGGAGACTGGCGGCGTCCGGGTCGACGCCATCAGCTCCGACCCGAGCCCTTTCCCGCGAGTGTTTCGCCCTGGACATCCAGACGCCGACAGTCGTGGAATGCTCGAGCTGAGCAACGTCAGCGTCCCGCTCGAGATGGTGGAGCTGGGTGCCGCGGCGCGAGCCTACGAGGCGAATCTCGTCGCCCTGCGGACCTTCAAGGAACTCGGTCAACGCGCCCTCAGCATTGGAACTCGCGGATGAGTCCGGCGCCGATCAATCCGGCTGCAAGACAGGCGCTCGACCGCATGGCCTGGGCCCAGGCGTCGGGCGCTAGCTCAGGCGCCTCGCCTGCGGAGGGGTTTGGGTCCCACCTCGTCGAGGCACTCGAGCGAACCGACTCGCTTCAGAAAGTGGCCGACAACCTCGTTGACAGAGTCGGGGCTGGAGACCCAGAGGTGGACGTGCACGACGTGATGCTCGCCCTGAGCGAAGCCGAGCTGTCCTTTCGCCTGATGCTCGAGATTCGAAACCGCGCGGTCGAGGCCTATCAGGAACTCTCGCGGCTACAGGTCTAGTTGGTTGTGGATCGTCCTCAGGAAAGCCCGCTCGTTCAGATTCGCACCCTTCTGCGGGGCGGCTCACGCCGAACACAGGCCGTGGCTGTGATCTCTGTGCTCGCGCTGGTCGGAGTCGCAGCTTGGATCGTGGTCCAGGCCCGCACGTCCGAGCTGGGGCTCCTCTACGCCGAGCTCGATCCGGAAGACGCAGCCCGGGTTGTCGAGCACCTCAAAGCCGGGAGCATTCCGCATCAAATCAGGGACGGGGGGCGAGCGATTTATGCCCCCCAGGAGCAGATCTCGGAGCTCCGGCTCGATCTGCTCGTCGACGGCAAGGTCGGCGCTCGAGGGGGCGGCCTCGAGCTCTTCGAGCGAGGGACCTTTGGCCAGAGCGCGTTCGCTGAGCAGGTGACGTACACCCGGGCCCTCCAAGGCGAACTGGCCCGCACGATCTCTGGGCTGGATCCGGTCTCGGCTGCTAGCGTTCACGTCGGCCGGTCCCGCGAAACGCCATTCATGCGAGCAGCCCAGCCCCCGACAGCCTCAGTCGCTCTTCGCCTACGTCCCGGGCGGACTCTATCGCCCAGGCAGCTCGCGGGTGTGCGCGCCCTGATCGCGGCTAGCGTTCCTCGCCTCGAAGCTGCGAGGATCACGATCCTCGACCAGACCGGGGCGGTCCTCGGCGGGGGAACGTCTGATGGCGAGCCGAGCGGCGCCGGATACGAACGGGAGCGCTCGCTGGAGAAGCACCTCGTCCAGAAGGCACAGAGCCTCCTTGATCAGGCCTACGGTCCTCGTCGTGCCATCGTCCGAGTCAACGTGGTCCTAAATCGCACCGCCGTCGAAGAGCGAAAGGAGGAGCTGGCTCGCGAGGGAGTGCCAACCCAGGAGAGCGTGACCACGCGAACCAAGACTCTCGGGCCACGCCGCTCTTCCGGGGCGGGCGCCGAGAGCAGCGCGAATGACGCCCAAGAGTCCGAGAGCGAGGAGGTCGAGCGCACGACGTATTCGGTCGGTCGGAGCACGCGTCACTCAACGACTCCCGCTGGCGGGCTCAAGCGTCTCACGATTGGAGTTCTCCTCGACGCCTCCCTCGAGGCAAGTCAGGCCGAGATTGGGATCGTCGTCAAGGAGGCGATCGGCTACGACAGCGGCCGAGGCGACACGTTCCAGATCACGTCCCTGGCCTTCGAGAGGGCGCCTGAGGGGCCCGAAGAGCCAGACCCGCGGACCCTCGTCGCGTTCGAACGACTGATCCGAAGCGGGCTCTCGTTGGTCCTCGTGCTCGCCGGAGTGAGCGTGATCGTGTTCTTTGCGAACAGGCACAGCCGGGCACGCTCCAACGAGCCTAGCCCTCGGGACGAAGCCTCGACGCCCCCCAGTCAGGGCGAAGTCGCCCCCTCCGGCTCCGATCGAGAGGACGCAGGGACTCCTGCTCAGACCAACGAGCCTGCGGGCGCCGCGGACCCGCTCCGCGACACCGCGGCCTTGATCCAGGCCAATCCGCTCGGCGCCGGGGTGGTCCTCGAGCGCTGGCTCACAGCAGACAGCGAAGGTGAGTCGTGATCCTCGAGACGAGACAGAAAGCCGCGGTCCTGCTGTTGGCGGTTGGCCCCGAGGCTGCGGGCGAAGCTCTGCGCTCGATGCGCCAGGACTCGGTCGCCGACCTCGTCCGCGCTCTTCAAGAGCTCGGCGAAAGCGCGATCCCGGGCAGCCTCGTCCGGGAGGTGCTGCGCGAGTTTCGGGGTGACCTCGAGCGCGAGCGCGGGTGCGTGCGCGCGAGCCCAGCCAGCACTCAGCGGGTCCTCAGCGCGACCCTCGCCCCAGGCCCTCGGCGCGAACTGGTCAGTCGCCTCGAGCGAGAAGAGCGCTCGCTCAAGCTCTTCGCCGAGTTCGAGTTGCTTCGCCCTGCAGATCTGGCCTTGGCCCTTGCCCCAGAGCTGACCCAGGTCAAGGCGCTGGTCTTGGCCAACGTCTCGACCGAGTTGGCTGGCCAGGCCATCAAGCACTTTGACGAGGAAGAACGTGTTGGCGTCATCATGAGGATCGCGCGGATGGAAGAGGTGCCGATCGAGCTCGCGCTCCAAGTCGGACGCGTCCTCGGCGACCGAACCCGGCAAGCCAGCCGGAACGCGAACCCAACAGCTAAGGGGACGACCAGTCCGCTAAGACGTGCGGCAAACGTGCTCGGGGAGCTTGATGGAAGCGAAGAGGGCCGCCGGCTGCGCCAAGCGCTCCGTTCAGCAGACCAGGCCCTAGCCGAGCAAATCGACGAGGAGGCCTTCGCCCTCGAGGACCTCGTATCCCTCGCCGACTCGGCGGTGCAGCGACTCCTGGGCCGGGTCGAGGGGAAGACGCTCGCGCTGGCGCTCAAGGGCTGCGACGCCGCGATCAGCGAGAAGCTGCTCGGGAACCTCTCGAGGCGTGCGAGGGAGTCGGTCAACGAAGAGCGCGAGCTGCTGGGGCCGCAGTCGCTCTCGGCCGTCAAGGAGGCCCAGAGCGAACTCTTGGGCGCGCTGCGGGAACTCGTCCAGTCGGGTCAGGTCACCATTCAGCGAGGCAGCGAGGCTCAGCTTGTCCAATAGGCCAAACAAGCCGGTGGTTCTTCCTTGGCGACCTCGGGAGATTCGGATCTCTAGGCCGAGCACGAGCGTTGGGATCGCCTCTGAGGCTCCGCCTGAAATCCAGTCCTCGAGGGGAGTGTGCGTCGACGAGGCTCGCGTGTCAGCGTCCGCCCAAGGGTATGCTGCTGGACGGGCCGAGGGCCTCGAGGCCAGCCGAATCGTGTTGGCCGGGCTGGAGGCGGCGCTCTCCGATCTCGACGTGCGGGTCGTGCAGGAACTGGAGGGGGCCTACCAGTTCGCGGCTGAACTGGCCCTGACGATTGGTTCTCGCCTAGCGGGCGAGGTGATCGCGGCCGGAGGCCACGACGTCGAGCGGCTGCTCTCAGACGCGCTGGCGGCTCGGAGCGGTCCAGTCAGTCGAGTCCTAATGTCCAAAGCGGATCACGAGGTCCTCTTGGGTCTTAAGAGCGAGCGACGAGGCGAAGAGCCGTGTTGGGGGGTGGACCCAGCCTTGGGGCCCGGCGAGTTCGTCGTCGAGACGGCCACTGGAAGGCTAGTCGCTACGCTCGAGGCCCGCCTCGAGACCCTGCGCGAGGAGATGGCCTCATGATCGCTGCAAGGCTCAATCGGATCCGCGAGCGAGTGGAGGTCGCCAGATTGGGGTCCCGCGAAGGGCGGGTCGTGCGGGTCAGCGGGTTGGTGGTCGAGGCGATCGGGGTCCCGAGTCCGGTCGGGACACTGTGTGAGATTTGCACGACACACGGAGTCCTGCCGGCCGAGGTCGTTGGATTCTCCGACGGGCAAACTCGTCTGATGTTGCTCGCGAATACCGCAGGAATTGCCCCGGACGATCGGGTCCGGCTCCGAGCCGGGACGATCCGGGTCCCCGTTGGAGTTGGCGTCCTGGGGCGAGTCTTCGATGGTTTCGGGCGACCTATAGACGGCCTAGGGCCAGTCCTCGGGCCGCGCAGGGAGACGATCGGCAAGGCTCCCTGCCCCCTCGGCCGAGGGCGGATTGATGAGCGACTCACGACCGGCGTCCGCGCGATCGACGCCTTTGTCCCGGTCGGGCGGGGCCAACGCGTCGGGATCTTCGCCGGAAGTGGGGTCGGAAAATCCACCCTCCTCGGTCAGATCGTCCGTCACTCTGAGGCTGACGCGACGGTCATAGCCCTCGTTGGCGAGCGTGGACGAGAGGTCCGCGAGTTCCTCGAAGAGACGCTCGGCGAGGAGGGCCGCGCGCGCTCGGCGCTGATTGTGGCGACCAGCGACGCCCCGCCCTTGATGCGCCTACGCGCCGCGTCAACCGCCGTCACCATGGCCGAGGCATTCCGCGATGAACACAAGGACGTACTCCTCGTCGTGGACTCGCTGACCCGCTTCGCGGCGGCTCAACGCGAGATTGGCTTGGCGGCAGGCGAACCCCCCACGACGCGAGGCTACCCACCCTCGGTTTACACCGAACTCCCCAAGCTCCTCGAGCGCCTCGGCTGCAGCGAGCGCGGCAGCATCACGGCCCTCCTGACTGTGCTCGTCGAGGGCGACGACTTGAACGAGCCAGTCGCGGACTGCGTCCGCGCGATCCTCGACGGTCACATCGTCTTGTCTCGAGCCTTGGCTGAGCGCAACCATTACCCAGCGATCGACGTCCTAGCGAGCGTCAGCCGAGTGATTGGGCGGATTGCATCGGCCGAAGGGCGCGAGATTTCCGCCGCTGCGCGCCAGCTCCTAGCTGCCTACGAAGCAGGACGGGACTTGATCGAGGTGGGTGCCTACAGGCCAGGCTCGAGCCCCCCTCTGGATCGAGCCGTACTGCTGCAACCTCGCTTGGTGGAGTTCCTCCGCCAGGGAGCGGGCGAGTTCAGCGATATCGAGCAGACCCTGAGGGAGCTCGATGCGATCCTTGCAGGAGGCGAAGCATGAGCGATCGAAAGCGAAGAATTCGCCTGATTCGGTGGAGCCGCCATCGAGGAGACGAGCGGCGAGCAGAGCTGGTTCCGATCGAGGCTGAGGCAAATGCGCAGCGGGAGGCCAACAGGGCCGCTAGCGCCGAGCGCCTGCGGTGTGAGGCGGCGCTCAGGAGCGCACTCGAGCATCTTTGCTCCCCCGAACTGCTCGGATCCCTCGCGCAAGAGCTTCAGTTCGCCGAGCGATTCGAGTTGAAGGTCGCCCGTGCGCGAGCGACGAGCGAGGCCGCCCTTTCCGTCGCGCAAGAGCGTGTCGATCTAGCTCGAAAGGACCGGCGCGCGCTCGAGAACTGGGCGAACCGGCTCAGCACGGCCGAGGCGCTCGCGGCTAGCAAGGCGGAAGAGCTGGACCTCTCGGAGCTGGCCCGTCTCGGTCGCTTGCATCGTGACTCGGTGGCTCGACCTTCGAAGCGAAGGGCGCAGGTCAAGTGAGAGCCAAGTGGATACTCATTGCGCTCGCGCCTGCCCTGTTTGCGGGAGGATTCGCCCTGACTCTGCTCGGCCAAGGCCGCCTGGATCGGGAGACGATGAGGAGGACTCCAGGGCTGGGCGGATTCCTTAGCGAAGGGACGGCGAGCGTCCCCTCCGCGAGCGAAGGCCAACCGGAGACTGGGGTCGAAGTCGCCCTCGAGGGCAGCGACTCCTTGCCCGATGTGAACGCCCTGACCGAGGTGTTCAGTCTTCCTCGTCCCTACGAAGCAGAAGAACTTCAGGACCTGGTCACTGATTTGGAGCGCGCTCGGGACCACCACAAGGCGCGGCGAACCGAGTTCGACCGCCGGCTGAAGGCTCTCGTCCAATTGGAAGACGACCTTGAAGTCCGACGCCGCGAATTCGAGGTCATGATGAAGGCCGTAGCAGCTGCCCAAGCTGGCGTGTCCTCTGCAGAGGAGTCGGAGGCAAAGCTCCAGGGCAAGCTGAGCGAAGCAGAGCTCGAGCGTCTTCGCCCTACCGCGAAGGCTTACGAGCGAATCAAGCCGGCCGTGGCTGCGGGCTTGCTCGCCAAGCTCCCGGCCCACGAGGCAGTCAAGCTCCTGGCGGTGATGCGCCCACGCAAGGTCTCCAAGGTCCTCGAAGCCATGGCACCCGAGGCGGCCGCTGATCTCACGCGGCGCCTCTCGCGTCTCGAGCGGACGCAGTCGGGTGGGGGAAAGTGACCCCGACCCTCAGAGAGAGCTGCCCATGAGTACCGGATCCGAGCCTCTCGAGAGAGAGAGCGGGAGCAAGAAGTCCAAGGTCCTCCTGTTCGCGTCGCTCCTCTTGCCCTTGGTTGCGGGAGCGGGCCTCGCCCTCGCAACTCCCTCGCCCCCGAGAACAGAGGAGCAGCTCCCGCTCGGGGCGCCTGACCCTGTCGTTCACGACCTCGGGCAGATGATTGTGAACCTGGCCGGTTCACGCGGACAGCGCTACCTCAAGATCAAGGCCTCGGTGGAGCTCAGCGGCGAGGACCCCAGCGAGGGCGCGGATCGACTCAAGGCCGAAGATCCAGCGATTCGCGACGCACTGATTCAGCGCCTCTCCACTAAGACGCTCAAGGACCTCGAAGCGGTAGGAGCCAAGGACGCCCTTCGGCTCGAGTTCATCGACGTCCTCAACAACCAGGCTCTACGGGGCACGCCGGCCCGCGCGGATCGCATTTTCTTCACCGAATTCCTGATCCAGTAGGGGGATCCATGCACGAAAGTGGTCTGAGTCGAGCAGAGCTCGACGCCTTAATGGAACTCGTCGAGAAGCCGCGCGGTGGCAACTCCCGGCCATACGAGTTCGGGGAACCGGAGCGTCTTCCTGCCCGAGGCCTGGCGCGGATCGAAGCTGCGCTGGACCGTGCGGGGCAAGCCGCTCTCAAACCCCTCGCGCTCCTCCTCCGCCAGCAGCCCTTCCTCGGCCCAACCGTGCTGACCGAGACGATCGGGAGGACCTTTCTCGGTGACCTAGGAGAGTCAGACTTCCTCTATGCCCTGACCGCGCCCACCGGTGAGACGGGTCTCCTAACCATCGAGCGACGCCTGGGGAGCGCCATCGTGGATCGACTCTTGGGGGGGCGCGGCGAGGCGAGCAAGCAGGTGGCCAGTCCAACCGAGGCGGAGCTGGCGCTGATTCGTCACTTCGCGGAGACCCTCGTCTCTGGACTTGGACCCGAATTCAAGGCCCTCGGGGTTGGAGGGTGGCAGCTAGGCCCTCGTGAGCCCTCTCCTAGGCTCACCACCCTCGTCGTCGCTCGAGAGATCCTCCTGAGCGCGACCTTCGACCTCGCCTGCGGTGAGGTCAGTGGTCGGATCCGGATTGCGCTCCCGACTCGAGCCCTGGGAGGCGGAGAGCCGGCTGAGGAGCGTTTGCAGCCGCGCTGTGAGCTGAGCCCAACTCATCCGCTCTCTTCCTTGCCACTCTCGGTGGCAGCAGTCCTCGAGACGGTCGAACTCCCGCTTCGATCTCTTCTCGAGCTAGAGCCCGGTGACGTCTTGCGTCTGAGTCGACGACTCGACGCGCCGATCGAACTGCATGTGGCGGGCGTGCCGAAACTGCACGCTCTCGCGGGGTGTCGCGCGGGGCAACGAGTCGTTCAAATCCACGCGGACGACGAGTCCGCACCCCAAGAAGAAGGAGTAGGTGCATGGCAAGCAGCTTAGGAGGTTCGGGAAGCCCATTCTTACCAGAGGAGCCGCGGAAGGCCCTCGTCCAAGGGCCGGGTCGAACTCGCGGACCCCTGTCGACGGCTGGGGATGGTCCCCGCCTTGGTTCCGCCACACGCAACCTAGATCTCGTGTTGGACATTCCCGTTCAGGTCACGGTCGAACTCGGACAGACCCGGCTCCGGATCGAGGAGTTGATTGCGCTCCGGCCGGGCGCGATCCTCGATCTCGATCGTCGCGCTGGGGAGCCGGTGGATCTTCGCGTTCAGGGCCACTTGATCGCCCAGGCCGAAGTCGTCCTCGTCGACGGGGGACTTGGTGTCCAGATCACGAGTCTAGCGGAGGGGCCGCAGCGCCTTGGAGGTCTAGCCCTCGCCACAGAGGCCTGAGGGCAATTGGATTGACCGCCGAGAGTCCCAATCCCGATCGAGTGCTACCCTCCAGCCCCCTGAACGTTCCTCCTCAGGAGACTGGACCCGACCCAAAGCGCGAGGACTGGTGTCGTCTCGAAGAGGCCGCTCGCTTGAGCGATCTTGGGCTCCTCGTGCCTGGGATCGCCCACGCCCTGAGTAATCTCCTTGGGACTGTGCTTGGCTTCACCGACCTGGCCCTCGATAGCGAGTCGGCTGAGTTCCAACAGACCTGCCTCGAGAGCATTCGCTCGGGCGCCGAGCGATTTGGGGAGCTCGCCCACCGGTTGAAGCGCTACGCGGGGCGCCCGGCGAGGTCAGCTCCTCGGGTCGACTTGGCCTCGCTCCTGCTTGAGACGGCGCACCTCGTCGAGCCAGCCGCAGCGCGTCGTTCTGTCTCTTTCCGGGTCGAGGCGGCCGGTCCCTGCTGGGCCGCCATCGACTCTGCGCTGGCCCACTCCCTCGTCCTCGGCATCTTCGCCTACTGCTTCGAGACCTCAGCGAAAGGCGACGTGATACGGCTAGGGATTGGCCAGGTCGAGATCGAAGGCGCCTCCAGGACGGAACCCAGCGCGGAGCGCCCCGACCGGGGAGAACTCGAAGGGCCTCGGACGAACACGACACTCTTCGCTCACGGAGTCGGAGCAGGACATTCAAGCGACGGCTCGTCCCAGCGGCTCCTACGTCTCGAGCGACTGGCGAGTGCGGCCGGTGGAACCCTCCGAATCGAGTCGGTCCCAGCCGCGGGGATCCGGCTCTGTCTTCAGCTCGGGACGATCGAGGTCGGCGCCGTGCCAAGCACCGCTCTCGCCTCTTGCCAGGACCCGCTGCCGCCGCGCAACCGCGGTTCGATCCGAGACTTGGACCCCACCAGGCCGGGCTCTCGGGGCGGGACGGATCCGCTCGCGGAAGGCTGCCTCGCGCTCGTCGCCGACGACGAGGAGTCCGTCCGAGAGCTGTGCTCGCTGGGCCTTGAGAGGCTCGGGTTTCAAGTCTTGACGGCTCCGTCCGTCGCAGCTGCCCTCCAGGTGATCCGAGACCGCGGGGTCTCGCTCCGATTGGTGCTCTCAGACGTCGTGTTCGCGGACGGTTCCGGGCGTGAAGTCCTCGCCGCGGCACACGTCGACGCTCCGCAGGCGGCAACTCTGCTCTCGAGTGGGCTGGACGCGGCGGAGGCTCTCGGAGGGGGCGAGGGCCAAGTCACTTTCCTCGCCAAGCCCTACTCGCGCGGCGAGCTTGAGCGTTCTGTCCGGGAGGCACTTCGAAGGGTGTCCCGGTGAGGACTCTGCGGGAGCCCCAGAGGTGAGGCAGCTGACTGACCCTTGATCAGGCCAAGCGACCTCTCCGGCGCGCGCGTTGGGCCGGGGCTGCGTAGGCCTTGAGGGTGGTTCGGGAGTGGTGAGCTGCCGCCAGGCTGGCTCGAGTCGAGTCGAGCTCGAGGCGCAAGGCGATGCCGATCTGATCGACCAGGGACTGCGTCTCGGCCGTGACCTGCGTCTGCTCCCCCGCCAGGAGACCCTCCAGCGTGGTGAGCTCGAGGTCGGCGCCGTCCAGGTTCCCGGACGCGATCCGAGCCAGGAGGCGACCCAGAACGGGAGCCGGACTCACGCGATGCTCTTGGCGCTTGGTGGGCGACCGCGCTCCAGCAACTCCCCGTAGGCTCCGCCGAGCTCAGTGAAGATCTCAGCCGCGATCCGGAGGTCGCTCGGAGGAGCGAGGGGAGAGAGCCGAGTTGCAGCAAAGGCGTAGAGGCGGTGAAGAGAGGCGGCCAATTCGCCCTGACCAAGATCGATCCCCGAGACGAGCTCGAACGCGATTCGACGTGCGTGAGCGACGGCCGACCGGCGAGCGATCTCGTCGCCGCGCTCGCGGGCCTTTGCCTCCCGGGCCAGCTCTAGGATCGCTCGTTGATGGAGTAGGCAGGTCACGTCGAGCGATGTCGCGGTCTCGAGGCGAGTCCCGCCGTAGCTCTTTGCAGCGCGTGAGTTTCTCACTAGTTGTTCCCGTATCGAATAGGTGTGAGGGAGCTGAGGAGCCCCGCTTGGGCTTGATATCTGCTCGTGAGGATTTCGAGGGCTGTGAAGCGACGGCGCAACATGTCTTCGTACCCCTCCAGCGAAGTCTCGCGTCGGTCGATCTGCCGAGTGATGTCTCGGGCTCGGGCCTCGAGGCTGTCCGCCCGGACCTCGAACAAGCCGGTCCCGGAGGTGGTTAGTTCGTCCGAGGCGAGCGCGAGGCGCGCAGCCATGTCTGCCACGAGAACCGCGACGCTGTCCGGATCGCTCTCGAGGACCTCCAGGAGCTTCGTCTTGTCGAGCTCGAGGTTTCCGGAGCGATCGGTGGTCAGACCAAGGTCGGCTGGATTGAGGATCGAGCCAGCTCCAACCGCCCCCGTGGCTGCGCCCTGAAGACGCCTCAGGGCAGCTCCAGCCAGGGCGTCTCCTAGGAGGGGACCTGCGCCAACTCCTTCAGCTCCAGGCTGGCTGGCGTCATTGATCTTGTTCACGATGTCGCGGTAGGCGTCGATCAGTTCGCTCAGGACGTCAGCCGTCGCCTGCTCGTCTAGGGAGACCTCGACGGTGATGGTCTCGCCCACGTTGGTGACGGACGACAAGTCGAGGGTCACCCCAGGGATCACGTCGCGGAGCTTGTTCTCTGAGCGGGAGATCATGAGGCCGTCAATCACGACGATCGCGTCCTGAGCCGTGCTGAGCGTCGCCACGCTGAGGGGTTGGGTTCCGCCCGTCAGGCCGCTCACGTCGAGGGTGACGGACTTCGCGAGGCCGGTCTCTGTCCCGCGGATGATGAGGCGCTGGGCGTTTGGACCGGAGCCGTCGTCGAGGATGCTGGCTTGCACGTCGAGTCCGGATGCGTTGATCGCGTCTCGGAGCCCTTGGAGGGAGTCTTGGCCGGCAACCAGAGTCAGGTTGAGTTGCTCGCCGCCGACGTCGAGCACGACTAGGCCCGTTCCGAGAACCCCAGCGCTGGCCGCGTCGGCGTATCCCTGACCAGCGAGTTGTGTCGAGCGGGCGCGAGCCTGGATCTCGACTTCGTAGACGCCTTCGATCGCGTCCTTGGTGGCGCTCACCCCCAGGCGGTCCGGATCGCTGGAGCTGGCTCCAGCTTGAGCGATCGAGGTCGTGCTGTTGAGCGCCTCGGCCAGCGTGTTGAGCTCCGTCGTCGCGCTACCGAGATCTCGGTAGAGGTCGCGGGCTCGCTCGGCAGCCCTCCGCCTCGCCTCGAGACGTCGGATCGGAAGCGCCTCAACGCCGAGCAGGCCGTCTATGATCGCGTTGGTGTCGAGACCTGAGGCCAGGCCCCCAAACTGAACGGTGGGCACACCCACCTCCTCGCAGACGAAAAGCGCCAGCCGCTCTCTGCCCGAATGGGACTAAACAAAGCCCTCGCGCACTCACGTCGGCGAGGGAGAGGTCGGGAGCCGCGCTAGAGCGCGACTCCCGACCCAAGGGGGTGGTGACTAGCGGAGGAGCGAGAGGGCAGCCTGGGGAGCTTGATTCGCCTGCGACAAGATCGCGACACCGGCCTGCTGAAGGACGTTTCCTCGCGTCATTCGGGCGCTCTCTCGAGCGACGTCGACGTCGCGAATTCGCGACTCGGCTGCGGTCAGGTTTTCGACTTGGACGTCGGTGTTTCGCATCGCCGCCTCGAGTCGATTCTGAACGGCGCCGAGGCCCGCCCGAGTCGTCGAGACCGAGTCGATCGCCAGGTCGAGAGCGGTGATCGCCGCATTTGCGTTGCCGGCGGAGCCAATGTCGAGGGTGTCGACGGCTAGCCCAACGGCGGTGTTGTCGCTGAGGACGATGTCGATGGTGTCGGTCGCGGCGATCGTGCCCGCCCCAACCTGGATCGTGACGGTCTGAGCCGAGGCCAAGAGAGTCTTCCCGTTGAAGTCGGTCGCGTTGCCGATTCGCGTCAGCTCTGAGGTCAGCGCCGAGAACTCGGTTTGCAGGTTGTCCTGGTCGGCTGCCCCGAGGGTCCCGTTTGCGCTCTGAACCGAGAGCTCGCGCATTCGGGTCAGCATCGAGTGGACTTCGTTCAAGGCGCCCTCAGCCGTCTGCACGAGGCTGACGCCGTCTTGGGTGTTTCGCGAGGCCTGCTCAAGACTCCGCGTTCTGGCGCGCATCCGCTCGCTGATTCCCAGGCCAGCTGCGTCGTCACCCGCTCGGTTGATTCGAAGGCCCGACGAGAGCTTCTCGAAGGTCTTTTGGAGCGACGCTTGGTTGACACCGAGCGAGCGCTGCGCGTTAAGGGACGAGACGTTGGTATTGACGATCAAACTCATGGGCCACCTCTTTGTGGGCTGATGGGTCTACTGGAAGGCGCGACCTCCATGGCCCGCACTTGAAGTCATGGGCACAGTGCCCAGCAGTGATGTTCGACCCGCTTTCGCAGCGCATGAGCGCACAATCGACAGAGCCGGTCTGAGCGAGGAGCCGGGTGGGTGCGGACCGCCAGCAAGGGGGCTTCCTTGGCCCCTCCCAAGAGCGATTTCAGCTATCCCTCGCGACTGCCCTCAATCCCTAGACGTTGTGGTCGACCATCAGTTCAGGAGAAGACGATGCGTCAGCCAGTCAAGCGGAATGAGACCTTCTGGATCGAGCCTACGGGTCTGGACGGGTGGGATTGCCTCACACCGGGTCAGCGACGATCAAGCCTGGCGCTCCTCCGGCTCGGCGTCGGGACCGAAATCCCCACCCAGCTCCGCCACTCCTTCGCCGAATGCTCCTTCGCTCCCTGGGGGGCGACCTTGCTCGCCGACCTCTACCCCGACGCCCTCTCCTTCTTGGCTTGGGTCGCTCGTCACGAGTCATGGGGGATGCACGGAGTGACACCCTTGACTCAGTCCTACCTGCGCTCCGCCTACACCGTCGAAGGACGCTCAGCTCTCGTGCATCGTGCCCTCGGGGGTGCCCAGGGTTGCACGTTCTCTGAGCCTGCTCGGATGATCAGATTCCTGGCAGAAGAACTCTGCCGCCCGCGCTGGTTTCGCTTCGCAGATCAGCCAAGCCCGAGCGCTCGCCAAATGCTGGGTGTCCTCAGGCGCCTGGGGGGCCAGGCCCACGTGCGCGACCTGCACCTGATCTTCGCGACCTGGACTCCGGCCCAGATTCGCGACGCCCGCCACGAACTCGCCGAGCGGCTGTTCCTATTCAACGACCTCGACCCCGAGTCCCTCGACCTCTGTCTGGGGATGCTCAAGCTCCACCGCGGAGACATTGCATGATTGAACTGACCCGGCTCGACGGCTCCGAGTTAGTCCTCAACGCCGACCTCGTGGCCTGGATCGAGCCGACTCCCGACACCCTAGTCACGCTGACGACCGGGGGGAAGCTGGTCGTCAAAGAGAGCGTCAAGGAAGTCACGGGCCGTGTCGTCTCCTACCGACAACGACTCCTATCGCGGCTCTATCTTGGGCTGCCACCAGAGAGAACACCCGCAAATGAAGCCTGACGGAATGACCTTTGGCGGGCTCCTCATCGCCGCAGTCGCGGTCCTGGGGGGACAGGCCCTCGAGGGGGGCCACATTGGCTCGATCATGCAGCCCACCGCAGCCTTGATCGTGCTCGGGGGAACCCTCGGCGCCGTCATGATCAGCTACACGCCGACCGAGATCTTCGGCTCGATAAAGGCGATCAAGCACGTGTTCTTCCAGGAGGCCCACGACGCCGAGACCTTGGTCCAGGAGCTGCTGGCTTTCGCCAAGAAGGCCCGAAAGGACGGACTGATCTCCCTTGAGAGCGACGCCGAGGAGGCCACGGATCCCTTCCTGGAGAAGGCGCTCTGGTTGGCCGTCGACGGGACTCCCCCCGACTTGGTCCGGGAGACGCTCGAGACTTTGATCACCACCGAAGAGGAGAGCGGGCACCGGGTGGCCAAGGTTTGGGAAACGGCTGGGGGCTATGCCCCCACCGTCGGGATTCTCGGCGCTGTGCTCGGTCTGATTCACGTCATGGAGAACCTCGACGATCCCACGGCGCTCGGACCCGGCATCGCGGTCGCGTTCGTGGCCACGATCTATGGCGTTGGGATCGCCAACATCCTGTTCTTGCCTATGGCGAACAAGCTCAAGCTCGTTGACGGCCTCGAGACTCGGCGGCGCGAAATGGTCTTGGCAGCAGTGCTCGCGATTCTTAGCGGGGACAACGTGCGACTCGTCGAAGAGAAGGTCCGCGCGATCCTCCCCCTCGGGAGCACCCCTGAGAAGGCAACGCCGGCGACGGCCTGAGAATCCACCCAGCGCGCTCGCGCTGTCACCTGAGGAGGTCGGTCGTATGGCACGAAAGAAAAAAGCCGAAGAGCACGCAAACCACGAACGTTGGTTGGTCTCCTATGCGGACTTCATCACGCTTTTGTTCGCGTTCTTCGTCGTCCTCTACTCGATGTCGCAGGTCGATCTCCGGAAGTTCGACCAGGTCAAGAAATCCTTTGGCGCCAGCTTCAGCGGGGCGGCCGACCTGGGCGGGGACAAACCAGCTCAGCAGAGGGTCAAGCAAGAGTCTTGGCGCTACGCACCGATCTTCCCCAATGTCGTGCCGCGAGAAGACAGTCAGGGAGAGGAGGAGACGCCAAAGCACCTCAAGGCCCTACAACAGCGCTTGATCGCGCTCTTCGCAGCGGAGGGGCTCGACGAGGGGGTCCGGGTCGCCGTCAACGGGAGAGGACTCTCGGTGAGGATCGAGGTTCCTCAGCTCTTCGAGGGTAAGCAGATCAGTCGGAGCGGGGCGCGACGACTCGATCGGATCGGGACCCTAGCCACCTCGCTCAAGCGTCCGCTCTTGATCTCGGCCCTGAGCGTCATCCGGGAGCCGAACCGGCTAGCGCAGCGCTTCGCGCTCCGAGGCACGCAGGTCGCCGCCGTGGGGCACTACCTGTCTCAGCGCTACCAACTCGGCGTGTTCATGAGCGCCGACGCTGAGGTTGGTGGCGTGGCCCTAGGAGCGGCTCGACGGAGCGAGGTCGTCGAGATTCTGTTCCTAAAGAACACTTGAGGGGTCTCCTACAGATAGGACAGGATCGAAACCTGGAGGATTCGTGCCACGACCTGTAGTCCTCGTTCGTAGGCGACTTGGTGCTCCCGGAGCGAGACGATCGCCTCGCTGAGGTCGACGTCCGCGAGCTCACTCCGAAGCTCTAGGAGCCGGAGGATCCTGACGTCGACCTCGTCGTCGACCCTTTGCAACAGCCCCTGACGGGTCCCGACTTTCGCCAGCGAGAGAGTCGTGCCTTCGTGGGCGGAGTCGATCCCATCCAGAGCCGCGCGGGTGCTGCTCGCGTCGGTCCTCAAGGCGTCGCGGAGCGCGATCAGGGAGTTGAGGGCCGCGGTCATGGGCTCGGGACCGGCCGGGGTCGCGGATATCAAGATGTCGCCGACCGCAACACTCCGGGTCAGCCCATCCCCCGCGTAGCTCGCCAGCTGGGGGGGGCCTGCTTGGAGTTCGTAGGGTGAGAGATTCGTCTGTCCTCCGGCGAAGATCGATCGCCCGTCTAAGGTCCGATTGGAGAGCCCGAGAGCCTCCTGGAGGATCCCGTCGACCTCGACCGCGAGGGAAGCCCGGTCGGTTGAGTTGAGGGCGTCGCTCCCCCCAGCGACCCCCAGTGCTCGGGCCCTGGCCAAGGCCGCGCTGAGAGCCTGAAGCGCGCTGTCCGCGACTTCGAGTTCAGCACCGAGCAGTTGGCCCATGCGCTCGGAGTTCTCGAGGCGCCCTTGCTCGGCGTCGAGCGTCAGGAGCCGTCCTGCCACGATCGGGTCGTCGGACGGGCGCCGAATCCGCGTTCCGCTCGAGACCTGCTCTTCAAGCGTCGAGAGCTGCTGCGCAGCCGATTGAATGTCTCTCAGGCTGCTCGAGGTGCGCTGGTTCTGGGTGACGCGCATTAGCTCTCGACCCGCAGCGGTGCTCTCTCCAGCCGACTCCGTGTCGGCCGCATGGCTAGACGAGCCTCAGGAGCGTGTCGGAGATTTCGTTGATCACCGAGAGATAGCGGGCCGAAGCCTCGAAGGCTTGCTGGAACTTGAGTAGATCAGCGACCTCCTCTTCGAGGGAAACCCCAGAGACGCTCTGGTTCCGTGCTTCGAGGGCGTCGAGGCTCGCGCCGCTCGAGTCCTCGTCTGCATTTGCGCGTCGAGCCACGAGCCCTTGGCGGGTCACGATTCCGGCCAGGAAGGCCACGGGAGTTTCGTCGCCGAGCTGGGCGGCGACTCCACTTAACGCGGCTGCGATTCGCGTCGCGTTCCGACCGTCCCCAGGCGCCGGAGTCCAGCCAAGCGCGAGGTCGGATTCCGAGCCGAGCACGAGCGTAATGTCAGTCGCACCGTCGCCTCCCAGGACTGCGCCCAGTCCGAGCGCCGCCAGGAGGCCGCCGGGGTCTGGATCGCCTCCCGGGTCGGCGAAGTCGAAAGCGTAGCCCGCGACTGCGGATAGGCGGAGGATGCCACCCGGGTCAGCGCTCGCGTTGAGAAACGGACTCGCGCCCAGGGCGCTCGCGAGGTCTGCGAGGGTTCCTGTGGCCGGGTCGAAACTGACCGCCGTCGTCGTTCGCACTCCGGCGGGATCGGTCACGTTGACTTGAATCGTGGTCGCTCCCGGCACGAAGGGGAGACCCGCACTCGCTAGCGGGTCGTCGTTTGGACTCCCGGATCCATTGACGTCTACGGTCGGCCACCCACTGGCGAGTGAGGTCATAGGCCCTGACGCAGGTACCCCGACCGAATTGGCGCGATTGAGGACTTCAATCATTCCCCGAGCGAGCGTATCGAGCCGGCCCTCAGAGTCGAGGGCTGCGGACTGGGCTCGCTGGGAGCCAAGCACGCTCCCCCCCTCCAAGGTCGTGAGGAGGCCGCCGACGTGGAGCTGGGTCATGCCCTGAGCGTCGTTAGACGCCGAGAGGGTCTCAGCGTCTTGGCCCGAGAGCAGGATCCGGCCCGCCACTCGGAGTGAGACCTCACCCGAGGGACTCTCCTTGGATTCGGCTCCGACCAGACGTCCGAGCGCACGGACCGCGATCGCGCGCCGATCCAGAAGGTCGTTGGGTGTCTGCCCACTGATCTCGAGTCCACGGATCTCGAGGTTGAGCGCCTTGACCTCCGCCACGAGAGAGTTGGCTTCGCCCACGTCCGCCTCCACGACCTTGCTGAGGTCAGAGCGAACCTGAATCACGTCGGAGGCAAGCGTCCGAATCCGGCGCGCGAGGTCCTCGGCATGGCCGATAAACTGGGTTCGAAGGATCGGGTCGTCTGGCCGGGCAGCGATCTCCTCCGCGACGTTGGTGATCGCGGTCAGCGTGTCACTGATTTGCTGCCCCGCTCGGCCCCAGATCTCCTCGAGCTCTCCCACCCCGAGGGCGGAGCTGGCAGAGACTCCGAGCCTACTCTCCGCCTCCTGGAGGCGACCCTCAAGGAACATGTCCACGCTGCGACGAATCGCGACGATCTGGACTCCGGTGCCGAGCTGACCCGCTCCGGTTGCGGACTGAGGGCGTCGGGTCGAGAGTTCGACACGCTGGCGGGAGTACCCCGGTGTCGAGGCGTTCGCCACGTTGTGGCCGACGACCTCCAACGCGCGCTGAGCCGTCAGGAGTCCGCTCAGGGCAGACGATCCGCTCAGGCCCATGGCGCACGCTCCGAACTTGGTGAGCTCATGCGATTCCCGTTCTGGCGTGAGTTTGAAAGAAGGCGAGCGCGCGCTGCACTTGGTCTCGGGCGACCAAGAGGAGCAGCGCGTTCTCCTGGGCCAACTCTCGCGCGCGCCGAACCAGAGCCACGTCTCTGGCGTCTGCCTGGACGTCTCGGGTCAAGAGAGCCAAGCTTTGGTTGCTCGCTTGGAGGGCGCCTCCTTTGCCAGCTCGGAGAGCTGCTCCCTGGGCCTCCAAGCTCTCTACGATCTGTTCCCAAGCGCTCACGAGGATCCTCCAAACTGCCGCAGGATAGCGTCTTGGAGGCCGAGGCCCCCCGCTGCTGCAAGGTGATCGGCGAGGTAGGTCTCGAGCCACCCCTTGTAAATGTGGGTCCCTGGCCCGCTCCCCATCAGGCTGCTTTCCTCGGGCATCGCGGCTGAGAGGACCTGGCTCAGGAGGAGCGACTCGAAGCGCTCGGCCGCCTTGGCCATAGCCGCAGTCGGCTCGCCGGGCGCCTCCACGACCACCGCTGGGCTGGCCATCAGGCCTCTCACCAACTCTCCGCGGGCGGCGTCGATCACATCACGACCAGTTCGGCTTCGAGTGCGCCCGCGACCCGGAGGGCCTGAAAGATCGAGACGAGATCTCGTGGAGAGACGCCGAGCGCGTTGAGAGCTCGAGCGAGGTCGGCCACGGTCACAGTCTCGGCCACGAGTTGGAGCGCTCCCGAGCCCTCGGCGGTGCGGAGCTTAGTCTCTGGCACGACTTTCGTCTGACCCTTGGCGAGGGCTCGCGGCTGCGAAACGCTGGCGCTCTCGCTGATCGACACCGAGAGATTCCCGTGTGAAATCACGACTCGACCCAGGCGGACATGTTCACCTGCCACGATCGTCCCGGTCCGTTCGTTGATCACGATCCTGGCTAGCGTGTCGGTCTTGACCTCAAGGCTGCCGATTCTCGCGATGAGCGAGACCAGCCTTCCAGGGAGGCGTTGGGCAGGGGTGATCGAGACTCGGACCGTCGCGCCGTCCTCCGCCACAGCGGCGACGGGAAGCTCCTCACGAATCTTGCGCGCAATGCGTGAGGCGACCGCGAAGCTCCGCCGACGCAGACAGAGGGTCAACTCGCCGCCCCGGCCGAGGATTGCGGAGGGTGAAATCCGCTCCACGAGGGCTCCGCTTGGGACTCGTCCCACGGTGGGGTGATTGCGCTGCTCCGAGGACGACTTTCCGCCAAACGTGAACCCGCCGACTGCCAACTGGCCTTGCGCTATCGCGTAGACCTCACGGTCGGCGCCGCTGAGGGGAGTCCTGAGGAGGGTGCCTCCAAACAGGCTCTTGGCGTCGCCGACCGAGCTGACGGTCACGTCGATCTTGGCGCCGGGCCGCGCAAAGGGGGGAAGGGTCGCCGTCACATACACGACAGCCGCGTTCTTGGACTTGGCTTGGGAGGGGCTGACCTGAAGGCCGAGTCGCTTGAACGCGTTGCTCAGCGCTTGAGCCAGGAAAGGCCCTGAGTCCCCCGTTCTGTTGAGCCCAACCACGAGACCGACTCCAACGAGTTGATTGTCACGTACCCCAGAGACCTCGACCAAGTCCTTGACCCGAGCCGCCTCGGCGCTCCAGGGGAGGAGGGCTAGGAGGACCGCGAGCCCGATTCGATTCGCTACCGGCGTCACTAGAAGGGCCAAAGGTGGTGCCAGAGGAAGTCAGCCACGGTCCCGACGATCCCTCGTTGAGTGGCCCGGGTCAGCGGTCCGTCGCCCTCGTAGCTCACCTGAGCGGCAGCGAGGAGTTCGGACTGAATCGTGTTGCCAGGGCTGATGTCGCAGGGGCGGGCAACTCCACGTACGCAGATGTTCTTGGTCTCGTTGTCGATCTCGACCCGGCGCCGACCCTCGAGCACGAGGTTTCCGTTGGGGAGAACGTCGGTCACGATCGCTGTCACGCGCGCCTCGAAACGACCCTCCTTCGAGACGGTGCCTTTGGCGCTGAAGTCACGCTCGGAGCTGGCCTGACCTCCTGGGAGGCCGTTGGCTCGGAAGGCGTTCGGGAGACCCGTCAGGGCAGCCAACTCCAGGCTGACGCCGGTCCGTTGGCTGACGTCCGTGCTCTCCCGTTGCTGGACTCGCTGATTCTCACGGATCAAAATCGTAATGATGTCCCCGCGCGATCGGGCGATGGGATCGCTGATCAGGCTGGCTGCGAGTTGCGAACTGCGGGCCTGTGGCCAGAGGGAGGCCCCGACCTGAGCCTTGGTCGGGAGGGGTGGATAGTCGTAGTCGAAGCGCGCTGGTTCCGGCGGAAGCGCACAGCCCCCCCAGGCGAGGCTCGCCAGGGCGCAGGCCAAGTAAATCGCCCTCATCATCGACCTCCTCCTGGCTGGAGTTCAACCAAGACTTGACCGGAAGCGAGGACCTTTCCCACCACGAGAGGGCTGCCTTTCCTAATCCGGATCGGAATGCTCTCGCCCAGGAGGCCTCCCTTGACCGCGGTCCCCTCGGCCCTGACTGTCAACGCACCACTCCGCACGACCACCGTCACGCGCTGGCCGCGAGTGATCGTGTTCACGGTCCCTGCGCTCGAGCGAGCCTCTCGTGGCTGAGCCGGGCTAGAGGCCAGGGCTGCGGGCCGAGGCGAGGAACGGGGCCGTTGTAGCTCGAAGCGGAGGGGCAATTGGGCGATGGTCTCACCGGCGGACCGAACCTCGACCTCGACATCGAAGGGGCCCCCAGCAGTAGGCGGAGTGCGGGAGAGCCAGCGGACGCGCAAGCCTGCACGCCCTTGGCTCGGAACGTGCCAACGTGCAGGCGACGCGGCGCGAAGGACCAGCTTCGTCGTGGAGGCGAGTTCGAGTTCGCGGCGAACGAAGCGTTCCGCCATTCGAACCAACTGACGGCCGCCTAAAGTCGCATAGCGACGAGTGACTTCGACCTTCCGCGGCCCTGTCAGTCTCAGCTTGATCCCCTGAGCCCTCAGGAGCCGAGCGACCTCGGTCCGGGTCACGATTCGAGTCTTCGCTGGAGCGGGTGATGCCCCGAGGGGGAGTTTGGAGAGAGCGTCCTGGCTCGAGCCTATGGCCGCGACGTCTCCGAGGCGGATGGTCGGGCCAGAGACTTGGACCCGTGCCCGGAGACGGAGATCGGTTGAGATCGGGGCGCCGCCGGGGGGGCCCCAGAAGACCGCGCTCAGTCCCAGCATCCAGCAGAGTGCGGGACTCACGGCTACCTCGTCATCGTGTTGGCGGTTGAGAGCATTTCGTCCCCAGTGCGAATCGCCTTCGAGTTCACCTCGTAGGCGCGCTGGGCCACGATCAGCCGGACGAGCTCGGTCACGACCTCGACGTTGCTCCGTTCGAGGAAGCGCTGCATGAGGACTCCCTTGCCGTCGATTCCAGCCGGGCCCTCGACGGGTGACCCTGACGATGGCGTCTCCCGATAGATGTTCCCTCCTTCGCTCGAGAGCCCAGCCGGATTCGGGAATCGCGCCAGCGTGAGCTGGCCAACCTCGGATGAGCCTGTCGGATCGTCCGCTAGGACCGCGCTAACCGTCCCATCCTTGCCGATCGAGATCGAGATAGCGTCTTGAGGAATCGTGATCCCGGGCGAGAGAGGGTATCCGTCTACGTTGACCAGGTTGCCGCCCGCATCGAGTCGAAACGACCCGTCCCGCGTGTAGCCCGTCCCTCCATCGGGGAGGGTGATCTGGAAGAATCCGTCGCCTTGGATCGCGACGTCCAGGTCCCGACGTGTCTCTTCGACCGCCCCCTGAGAGAAGACCTTCGTCGTCGAGGCGGCGTGTGAGCCCGCACCGATTTGGAGCCCCGTCGGCGAGACGATTCCGGCCGAGGTCTGGACTCCAGGTCGCTCGATGGTGTCGTAGAGGAGGTCCTGGAAGTCGATCTGGGAGCGCTTGAACCCCGCCGTGTTGGCGTTCGCGAGGTTGTTTGCGATCACGTCGACGGTCATCTGCTGGGCCTTCATCCCAGTCCCAGCCGTGTATAGCGCCTTCATGGATGCCTCCTACCTGTTCCCTAGCGAAGCTCGCTCGTGAGCCGCTCCTCGACGCGAAGAATCGTCGCGATCGAGCGTGAGGCTGCTTCAAAACTGCGTTGGATGTCGATCAACTCGATGAGCTCTTCGACCGGAGCAGAGTTGCCGAGTTCGAGTGCGCCCTGACGGACTTGCGCGCCTGAGAGGAGTGGATTGCTCCCGGCGCGCGCCCGAAAGGTCCCGTCTCCCGAGGGTTCGATCTCCCCGGGAGCAAAGTCGACGAGCTTGATGCGGATCTGCCCGCCGCCGGGGAGGAGCAGCAGATCCCGACCATCGATGCGAAGACCGTCGCTTGGCCCTGTGCCGATCCGCAGGTCTCCGTCGCCCCCCTGGACCCGCCATCCGCTAGTCGTCACGAGGTGACCCTCAGCGTCGAGTTGGAAGTTTCCGGCTCGGGCGTAACGAGGTCCATCGGGAGCGCGCACCACGAAAAACCCAGGTCCATCGATCGCAAAGTCGAGCGATCGGCCAGTGTGGCGGAGGTGTCCCTGGCTTAGATCGAGCACAGGCTCAGCCACCGGGAGCCCGGCTTGGGCCTGGGCTAGGTCCTCGGCGAACAGGCGTTCGCTGACCAGGATTCGCTTGAAGCCGGGCGTCTGGGCGTTGGCCAGGTTGTGCGCGACGGACTCTTGGCGGACCCGGTGGGCCTGCATGGCAGCGGCGCTGGAGTAGATCCCAGGAGAGCTCATGCCTTTAGCGGCGCACATCTCAGGCCAAATCGGATGATTCGCCAAGTCCTTGAGGCTGAACGCAAGTCTCGCAGGCATCGAGGTTGCGGTGCGCGCGATTCGCGACGCATCGTCGCGGTCCGCATCACGCCGGGCATGACCAAGAAGTCGCGCCGCTGGGACCACGAGGTCTCTCTTTGCCTGCGAGAGGAACGCCTTGGAACGGTCCACCCATTGCTACCAAGCCTGGCCAGGAGGGGCTAATGAGCGTCCTATTGATCCACCCGGACCGCGAGTTGGAGTCTGTGGTGCGACGCATCGCAGCTCAGCTCGATTTGGAGGTCACCGACACGCCGTCCCAAGACTCGACCATCGTCATCTTCTCAAGCGAGACCCTCCCACCTCAGGGCGACCTCGATCGTCTTCGAGCTGAGATCGGGCCAGCGGCCGCGTTCTTGACCGGGGACGCCGATACCCTCGCTGCGGCCGTGAAGCGGTCTTGGGAGCCACTGGTGCTCAAGGGCTTGCTGTTTAGGCCCCTGGACGAGGCTCGGCTGACTGAACAGCTGCTCACCTCGCGGCCGCCAGACTCGCCCGCGAGCGCCCGTCCCGAAGGCGTGCTCTTGATCTCGCAGAAGGAGCAGCTCGCGGTTCGCCTCAAAGAGTTCCTCCCTGAGTCCTCGCAATTCGCGGCCGTGGCGACGCTCGGCGATGCGTGGAGACTTTGTCGAGAGCACAGATACCGCGCGATCCTGATCGATCTGGTCTTGACTCATAGGCGGACGTGGGAGCGCATAAAGGCCCTCCAGCCTGGCGCCTTGACTCTCGCGCTGATTCAGCGCCGCCACTCAGGCGGCAGCCGCACGATGAACACGCGCTGCCAACGCACCCTCGTCGTGCCCTTCGTGGTCGAGCAGTTGACGGAAGCCATAGCTGATGCCCTGATCCCCGAGGTCCCGATAGAGGACGGCGTTCGTCGAGTTCCCGGGGGCCACACTCCTGAGGTCCTCCAGGCTGCAGTGCTGCGTGCGCTGGGCGCGGACGCAGGCGAGTGCTTGGGCTCCCGAGTGATAGATCTCGGGGCAGTGAGCCTATATCCCGAGCAGATCGAAGAGCTGCGATCGGGAGTAGAGGCTGGCGCGAAGGACCTCGGGATCGAAGTCACCTGGCATC
>JAESQQ010000906.1 GCA_016765095.1 Planctomycetota bacterium
CGAGTCCAGCGCGTTCCTGAGGATCTAGTAAACGGGAGCACACGATCGGGAGTGGTCACTGTCGACCAGCCTCTCTGTCGGCAACAAGCCTCCACGTGACCGCTCATGATCGTGAACTCCCGTTTAGGACGTGCGGGTGAACACCCACTCGACGTCGGAGCTGAGGCTCTCGCGATAGGCGTAGCCGAGGTCAGTGAATCCCTTGAGGGCCTCGGCGTCCTCGAGTCGCTCCCGGACCAACCAGCTCGCCATAGCTCCGCGGGCTTTCTTGGCAAACAGCCCGATCACCTTGCTGCTCTCGCCGCGGATCTCCTTGAACACGATCGAGACGCCGCTCTCGGCGAGCTCGCGCGAGTTGACCGCTTTGATGTACTCCTTGCTCGCGAGGTTGATCACCCGGCGATCGGCGTGGCCCGCCGTCCGGGCGTTGACGAGGTCGGTCAGGGGTTCTCGCCAGAAGTCGTAGAGATTGCGACCGCGCTCGTTCTCGAGGCGGGTGCCCATTTCGAGGCGGTAGGGCTGGATCAAGTCGAGGGGACGGAGGAGGCCGTAGAAGCCGGACAGGATTCCCAGGTGGGACTGCGCGAACGCCCAGTCCCCCTCGTCGAAGCTTGGTGCGTCGAGGCCGGTGTAGGTGTCGCCCGCGAAAGTCAGCGCGGCGGGCTTCGCGTTCTTGGGCGTGAAGGGGGTCGCGAACTCCTGGAACCGGTTGAAGTTCAACTCCGCGAGGGCCTCGCTGATCGACATCAGCTCGCGGAGGTCGGGCGGCGTCAAGGCGCGACACCGATCCGCGAGGAGCTCGGTCTCGGCGAGGAGGTCAGGTTGAGTCGGGCGACGGCCAATAGACCAAGGCTCCAGGTCGAGGCGTTTGGCCGGGGAGATCAAGGCGAGCACGGGCTTACTTCCGATCGCGCTTGCGAAAGCGCTCGTATAGCTTGAGTTGGCGCGTGTCGAGCGAGACGGCTCGACCTCGGATCCAGGCGTGGCTGATCTGCGCCGTGTCCTCGAGGAGCGGCCGATCGGTCGCGATCAGGGTCGCCTCCTTGCCGACCTCGACGGAGCCCAAGCGGTCTCCGAGGCCCAGGATCTCGGCGGCGCCCAAGGTCAGCGCCCGCAGCGCCGCCTCGGGCGGGAGGTCGTAGCCGACCGCCTGAGCCGCGTGGAGGCGGAGGTTGCGCGCGTTGGCCGCTTCGAATCCGCTCCCGCCGGTGCTGAACGCGAACCGGACCTTGGCGATCTGGAGTCGCGCCGCGACCCGATAGGCCGTCTCGACCGACTCGTGGGCACGCCGCGGCAGGCGCTGGACTGGGCTCAAAATGACGGGTACGTCCTGATCGTGGAGCTGAGTCGCGACGCGCCACGCGTCGGCTCCCCCCACAATCACGAGCTTCAGTCGCTCACGCCGTCCCCAGTCGAGGGCCGCTTCGATCTGGGCCTGAGTCTGGGCGTGGACCGCGACGCGGACCCGTCGTCCTCGCCTGCTCGGGGCGACGACGGGGAGCATGGCCTCCCACTTGGGATCCCGAGGGCGAGTCGAGCTGTCGAGAACGCGTGCGCTGGCGTAGGCCCGCGCCTCCCGGAACGCGGCTGCGATCCCCTTCAGGACGGCCTCCCGCGCGGCAGTGGCCTTGGTGATCTGGTCCGAGGTCTTCCCGCGCCGCTCGATTCGCATTCGTGGCCAGCGGACATGCAGCAGGAGCGGAGCCCGGACGGTCATGTCCTCGTAGGTCTTCCCAGCGGTGTAGATCAAGGCCGAGGTCCCCGAGATCCAACCGCTGCGCGCGACCACATGGGCGAACAAGACCCCCCCGGTGCGCGCGACTGGGAACAGCTCCGAATCAGGATTGATCGCCCGCTCCGCGCGGAGGTTGGGGTTGATCTGGCCGACTTCGCGGGTGTCTTGGCTGCCCTTGACGCTCCCGATCTCCGTCAGCCCGAGCACGGTGTCTGCGTCGATCAGGCCAGGGTAGAGGTGGCGGCCCGTGAGGTCGATCGTCTTGGTGCCTGCCGCTACCTCGAACTTGCCGATCGCGCGGATCTTTCCGCCGCGCAACAGCACGGTCCCTTGTCGCGCCGGACCCGAGACGGGGTGGATTGTGGCCCCGATCAACGCGATCTCCGCCTCTTCCTTGGGCTGCGCTGTGGCTATGGAAGCGGCTCCGAGCAGGAGCGCGACCGCGATTCGCCAGCTCACTTGGCACCTCCTACACAGCACCCATGGGTGTGGGCCCGCTGGGTTCGCGTGGCCTTGGGGAACGTCGCCTGCCAGTCTGTCGGTCCGCGCGCGCCAGGCGCCCGACGCGCTGCGCGGGCAGCCTTGATCAAGGCTACGCGCTCTTTAACGAGCGCGGCGCGGGCCGCTGAGTCACGGGTCTTGAGCCAGTAGGGGCGCCCCTCGATCCAGGTCTGCTCGCAACGAGTCGTCGTCAGGAGCGGATCTCCGCTCCAGATCACGAAGTCGGCCTGCTTGCCGACCTCTAGGGATCCGACTTTGTCAGCGATCCCAAGCTGCCGAGCGGGGTTTCGCGTGACCATGGCCAGGGCGTCTGCTCGGCTCACTCCGCCGTAGCGCACGGCCTTGGCCGCCTCCTGGTTGAGCCGCCGCGCCATTTCGCTGGAGTCCGACTTGAGCGAGACCAAGACGCCCCGCTCGTGCATTAGCGCAGCGTTGTGCGGGATCGCGTCGTAGACCTCGAACTTGTAGGCCCACCAGTCGCTAAACGTCGAGGCGCCCGCTCCGTGGGCAGCGATCTGCTTGGCGACTTTGTAGCCCTCAAGCACGTGCTGAAAAGTCCCGATCGTGAACCCGAGCTCTTCCGCCAACCGGATCAGGGCCAAGATCTCGTCTTGGCGATAGCTGTGGCAGTGGATCTTTCGCTTGCCCGAGAGGACCTCGGACAGGGCGTCGAGCTGGAGGTCGATTCGCGGCGGCAGCTTGAGAATGCCGAGCGCCGCGTCTCGTTGCCACCGCTCGAGGCGTCCGCGATAGGCCCGCGCCGCCAGCAGTCGCTCGCGGATCGACTCGTTGACGCCCATTCGGGACGTCGGATAGCGGGGCTTGAGGCCCTCACCCCAGTTGCTTCGCTTGGGGTTCTCGCCGAGCGCAAACTTGATTCCAGCCGGCGCGCCTTTGAAGAGCAGCCCCTCGGCCGATTCGCCCCAGCGCAAGGTGACCACGGCGCTCTGGCCCCCGATCGAGTTCGCGCTCCCGTGAAGCTGCATGGCCGAGGTCACGCCTCCAGCCAGTTGACGGTAGATCTGGACGGTCTCGGGGTTGATCACGTCTGCGCAGCGGACCTCGGCCGTGGCGTTGTGGGTCGCCTCATTGACTGGCCCGACCCCAAAGGAGTGGCTGTGGCAGTCAATGATCCCGGGCGTGACGTGCAGTCCTCGCCCGTCTATGACTTTCGCCAGGCGTGGCGCCTGGACGCGGTAGCCGACTGCGCTGATCCGACCGTCCTCGACGAGGAGGCTCGCCCCGCGGAGTATCCCTTGCGGACCCGAGGTCCAGATCGTGGCGTCTCGGATCAGGAGTGACTTGACCCGGGGACCGGGCAGGGGCGGCCAGGGGGATCTCTGCGGGAGCACGAGGGCTGGCGCCGGCTCGGCCTCGACGTCTGGCTCCGAGGGCTCGGGGTCGGCGACTTTTCCCGTCCGTTGAAGCAGGAGGGGACCGCCGTCGAGGACGCCTTGGAGCACAGGAGGGTGTCCCCGGAGGGTGAACGAGCGGCGCGACTCGGGGAGGCGCAGGCTGAGTCGATCGCGCCAGAGCTCAAGCGACTTCAGCTTGCGCCAGGTGGCGCCCTCGGCTGAGCGGAACTTGCCCTCGAGGACGTCTCCCTTCAGTTTGAGCTGCAGTTCGAGGGCCGGGCCGGGACCGGTCAGGAGCCATTGCCCGGCGAAGTCCTTGGGGGCTGGCGGGGTCGTTTGCGTTGGGTAGCGAAGCCCGTCGATCCAGACCTCCGTCACGACCGAGTCCTTGGCGAACAAGGCACCCGCGCTGATCGTGAGGTTGGCCGCGGCGCCGGGTTGGATCACGCCGAGCTGAGGGGCGTTGAGCAGGCGGCGCGGGACCGTCGTGAACGCGGCCAAGGCCGCGTCGGGCGAGAGTCCCCGCTCAATGGCCTCGCGGACCCGAGCGTGGAGTGTGCTCCGATCCTTGAGCCCTTGAGTCGTGAACGCGAACCGAAGGCCCTCACGCTCGAGGAGCGCCGGGGTGGCTGGCTGGTCGTGCCAGGCTCGCAGCGCGCGCTGGGAGACGTCTGGCAGCTCGCTCTCGGTCTCCCAGGTCGGGAGGGGGGCGAAGTTCAGGCTCAGGATCAGCTCGACCCGTGAGCGGCGGACTTCGTCTAGCCAGAGGTGGGCGTCAGGTTGTCCAAGGACGACCCAGGGCACGAGGTCGAACTCCTTGAGGAGCCGGGCGCCACGGAGGAGCATTCCCGTGTCCCGAGCCTCGAGGCACACCGGGAGCTCTCCGCTGAGGGCAGATCGCAGCGCTCGCAGGCTCTCGTTGGTCTTGGGGCGCGGCGTCCCGAGGGGAGTCCGGCGGTAGTAGTCCCAGGCCGCTGTGTCGTGTTCGCTGTCGAGGAGCGTTTGGCGCGTGAGGGCCATGGCTCCCATCAGCGAGTTGGGGTAGGAGTTGGACCCCCAGCCGCCGTATTCGAAGGCCAGGTGGTGCGCGACCCGAGCCTCGATCACCTGCTCCCTGGGAGACCCGTCGCGAAGGGCGACGAGCGCGCTGGTCCCGCGAAAAATGCCAGTCTCGGGCGAGACGAGGGCTGCGGTGAATCCCACTTTGCGGAGCTTCTTGAGCGCCTCGGGGCTCAGGGAGAGCCGCTCGACGACGTCGGACTGAGCCCGGACCTTGGAGTTTTTGTGAGTCGCGCCCGCAGGCGGTGCTGGCGCCTTGGCCTTTGGAGCGTGCTCGCCTGGCTTTGCAGGAGAGGGGCGCGGAGCCAAGCGGAGGTAGGGTTCGATCAAGCCGGCGTAGATCGTGCGGCCGCTCATGTCCCAGACTTGAGCGTCCCGCGGAACCTGGACCGAGCTCCCGACCGCCGCGATCAAGCCGTCGCGGATCACGATCACGCCGGCCGGAATTCGCACCCCGGGCTGGGTCACAACCGTCGCCCCGATCAGAGCATGGACTCGCCCCGGCTCGCCGCCGGGGCTCTGAACTGGATCCCCGCCGGGCGCCAAGACCCCGCTCAGGGCCACCAGGACCAGTCCCAGCCACCAGGACCGGGCTTGGGGTTCGCTCGCCATGGGACTCCTCGCCGCTGTCGCGGACGCGGGATCCTACGAGATCAGGCGGGTCTGGGCGGGCGAGGTCGGCTGGCCGACGAGCGCCAACCGGGCCAGAAGGGCTGGAACGACTTCGAGCCTCATCCGTAGATCGGTGCTCCCGGCGGATGGCTTATGTCTTCGGCTGGACCGCGCCGGACCGAACGCCCAGACTGTCCTCCCTTCCACCCTCGAGCCGACCCGGTGTTGAACGACGCCCCTCGATCTACCTCTGGGAGGGGATCAAGCCTCGCCCGGAGGATCGCCACTCCGAGCAGAGGCTATGTAAAGGCGGGAAGATCCTCCCCTCCCAGCTCCTCGTAGCGTTGACGGTCCTCATTTGCTCCGCTGGCGTCTCCGGCGAATCCTCTGGCCTCAGCTCGGAGCCGGAGGGCGTTTGTGAGCCGGGGGAATGCCTCAATCGCAGCGGTGAAATCGACTATCGCTCCTGGAAAGTCCCCTGCAGTCAGCTTGACGCGTCCGCGAAAGAGAGGGGCAAAGACGGGCCGCACACCCTCTAGCCGAATTGCTTCGCTTAGGTCGTCAAGCGCTCCTTCGAGGTCGCCAATGAGGTGTTTCGTTGTTCCCCTATTGAGCAGCCCGGAAAGCCTCGTCTTCGAGTGCTTCGTGTCTTGTGTGAAGTCGGCGATCGCCCCATGCATGTTTCCGGTTCGCACCTTCAGCCTCCCGCGCTGAAGGTATGCAAACTTATGGTTGGGGTCGATCGCGATGGCTGAGGAATAGTCGTCAATCGCTCCGTCCCAATCCTCTGCCAACCTTCGGGCGTCTGCCCGACTCGTAAACCCCACAGGATTATCAGGCCACCGCCGGATCACCTCCGAGAAGTCGGCGAGCGCTCCCGGCAGGTCGTTGGTGAACTTCTTCGCAAGACCCCTTTCCCTGAGTGCATGGAAACTGCCAGGATCGCCTTCAATCAGGTCGTCTAGGATAGGCAGTGCTTCGCGTGACTTCCCTGCTCGAATGAGTGAGATCGCCTTGGTTAGGTGATCAGGGGGTGACGGTCTCTCGGTCATGTGGTTGAGGCGTTCCTAGGGCGGTGTCGATGGGCGGCTCACGGTTCTGGCGAACCTCTTCGCCTGGAACCAGTGCTCGCAAGTCGGCCAGAAGCGGCAAGCGATCTCGAGTCAATGCGAGGAGAAGTTGCTCCTTAAGCGATCCGTGATTCTCGCGGGTGGACTCGGCTAGTCCACCGGGGAGGCGTGAGTTTCGCGAACACTCGGAGAAGGTGAGCCTATCAGCCCTCCATTGGGCCCAGGATTTCGATGCAGTCGCCCACGTTGATCGTTCCTCCGACCTCGATATCGGCGCGAATCCCACCTCGACCCATGAGCGCCTTCAATACCCCCGATCGGGTGAGCCGCTCAAGGTAGGCGCAGGGATCAGCAGGTCTCTGCCCTCTGAGGACGACTTCACCGACCTTGAACCGGACGCCTATGAGGTCGTTGAGAGCCACTCCCCTGGTGACCAAGTTTCTCCGAGTCTCGTCGGGCGCAAGCTTCACCCCGTGTTCACGCTCCATTTCCCCCAACGCCTCGCCCTCTATCAAAGTCAGCGCACGCCCCTTCCCAGGCCAGGACGAAAAGGAGCCTCCGCCCTTGGCGTAGCGATCGCCTTCGAGACCGACTCCAGCCGTAGCGAGGGCCGACTCCCTGGTCTCCATGGGGAGCCCGCGCTTGGAGAAACAAAGATGTGCGTGACCACCGCCGTCAATTCACTCCGGAGCCGCCTTCTGCTTGGCGGCGAACTTGTCCGTGCAGTGGCCTTCTTGGAGGTCTTCTTCATGCAGTCCCCGATTCGAGGCGCATGGTCCGTCGCGGCTAGTCAGCAAGCAAGATCGTCCAGCCTGATCACGACCTCTCCTCTCCCTGCGACTTGGATCCGGACCGGGTCAGAGTAGCCAAGCGCGCCCAGGGAATGAGTTCGGCGCGGACGGCTTCTCGAACCTCTACTTGTCGGTGCCAAACGCTAACCTACACCGAATTCGCCGAGGGCAAATGCTGGCCGAATCGAAGATCACCTGGGACGCGCTGCAGGCGCTGATCGAGCACACGGAGTGTGGAGGAGCCGTTTCACCGGACACCTCCGACGCCCTTGGAGATGAGATCGTGCGTTGCGAGGTCCTCCAAAACGGCAGCCTCTACCGGCAGCTCCTGTGCTTGCGCCTTTTCGAGCGCGGGAACGGGTGGGCGGGTTGGAAGAGCGTCGAGGCGTGGCTGGGGGTCAAGCTCGGCTTGCCCTACAAGACCGCCAACGAGCGACTACGCGTGGCGCGCAGTCTGGCCCGACTCCCCAAGATTGACGAGGCCTTCCGCAAGGGCCTCCTGACCTACACGAAGGTGCGAGCGCTCCACAACGTGGCGACCCCTGAGAACGAAGACACCTTGCTGGAAACTGCCCGCTGGGCCAGCGGGGAGCAGCTCCGCCGTCTCCTCGCGCCGCTGCGGGCCTCGGTGAAGCGGGCCAAGAGCAGCCAGGGGGCTCGCGAACAGGAGCGCGCGATCCACTTCTTCGAGCACTCCACCGAAGACCTCGTC
>JAESQQ010000907.1 GCA_016765095.1 Planctomycetota bacterium
GGAGCTGGCGATCGCGAAGGGGCCCTCGAGGCTAGCGCGGAGGCCAAGCGCCGGTCTCCTGGAGATCCGCTCGTGCTCTTGCTTCACGCCCGCGCGCTCGCGGCCGGGCTCGACGCCGAGGTGTGGCGCGTGGAGCGAGCTCGCCTGGACAACCAGCCCGAACTCGCGCGGGAGGCTGCGCTCCTCGAAGGTTGGGGAGGCGTCGTCGCCACGCTTCGTGAGGCGATCTCGGTCTGCCCCGCCGGCCACAGCCTCCAGGCCCAGCTCCGGCTTTGGCTCGCGAACAGCCTCCTGAAGCGGATCGAGCTCCACCGGCGGGCGGGCGAGGGCTCGTCCGAGGAGCTCTCGACAGACTTGGCAGATCTCGAGCGGGGGATCGCGCCTCTCCTTGAGGGCGTGGACCCAGCCGCAATCCAGCGCGCTCGGGTTGGGCTTGCGGAGGCGCTCCTGGAGGGGGAGGCGGAGCGAATCGAGGCGGCCGAACTCGTGCTCTCGAAGGTCGCGTCTCCCGTCTCCTCGTCGGCTGCTCAGGCCCTGCTCCTCCGAGCGTTCGCCGGAGGTCCCGACTCGCGTGTGTTCGCCCAGGCCTACTGCGGCGCCCTCGGGGACCTCCCGGCGCGAGCCCGAATGGCGATCGCGAGAGCAGTCGCAGATCCGGAGGTCGGGGCCATGCGGAGCCACGTCCGCCATGGACTTCTCCTCGAAGCCTCCGTGGACCTTCTCCTTTGGGACGAGGTCTTTGCTTTCGACCCCGAGGCGGTGACTGGCTTTGGCCAGGGGGCTCGAGGGCACCTCCGACTCGCCGAGGTCGTTTCGCGCGCGCCTGAGTGGCTCGGCTTCGTCCTGGCTGGGCTGCGCGAGGGCGGACGCTCGACTGAGCTCGCCAAACGTGTCGCGCGAGACCTCCGCGCTGGCCGGGGCGAGCCCAACCAGGTCCGATTGGCTCGCGCGTTGGCCCTCGCGACGCCGGACGCGCCCAAGGACCGCGAGCACGCGGTTCAGGCCCTGTTTGCGGCCCGCGAAGCGTCCTTGGGCGAGCCCTCGGCGGCCGCTCAGCTCCTCCTCTCCCGCGCGCTCGATCGCTTCAAGCCCGAGGCGGCCCCCCACTTCAAGCGGGAACTCGTCGACGCCCTGGGTTGCGCGCGGGCGTGCGCGCCTTGGGCTGAGGAGCCCTACTGGGGGCTTCTCCATGCGACGGCGTCCGAGGACGAGGCTGCCGCGCACTGCGATCGGCTCTTGGCGCTCGGGTTTCTCGATAACCGGGCGGTGTTCACCTCGCGCCCCAGCCGAGAGGGGGGAGCGGTCGAGACGCGGCGTCGCGTGACCGAGGTCCTCGGGGCCTTCAGCGAGGTTTGGAAGAAGGGCGACGCGCTCGGGAGCCGCACGCGGGTGATCGCCAAGCCCCAGTTCCTCCGGTGTGGGCTCGCGTTTCGGTTCGGCTTCTACTCGGGGCGAGCCACAGCGAGGCCAATGGCCCTCCGGTATCGGGGTGGAGCGCAGTATGGGAAGGCGATCGCGCTCGGGTCGAAGGCGGCCTTCAAGAGCATTGAGGGACTCGCGCGACTCGAGGACGTCCGTCTCAGACGCGCCGTGCGGGCCACCTTGCACTCAGCGCTCTCGCGCGACGACCCGACTCAGCGCTCCCAAGCGCTGAGCTCGGCCCTCGACTGGCTGGCTCACGCCAGCCCAGCCGGTGGCTCGCTGCCCCACCGGCCGGACCCTGGGCATTACCTCTGGCAGAACACTCGCCAGGCCGAGGTCTGGAACCGGCCACTCGTGCGCGAGCTGCTCGCCCGGACTCGTCCCAGCCACCCCGTCCAGGGCGCGGTTCTCGGTCAGAGCTACGGCGTCGGGTTGCCGCTTCTGGCCTTGACGCAGATCGAAGGAGCGGCGCAGTCGAGGTCCCACCCGAAGCTCTTCTCCCCAGAGGACCTCGCTCGACCCTGGAGCCGTTCGAGGCTCTTGCTCCACGGGGCCGAGAACATGGTGGTCCAGGATCGCGCGGTGACCTGGTGGGTGTCCGAGGGGGCGTGGGGCGAGACGCGACTGGCAGTCGATCGAGGCGTGTCGAACTCCGTGCAGAGCACTGGCACGCGCCTCGTGAACCTGGCCTTCGACGCCTTCTATGCCAGAGCCTGGAGCGCGAAGGGAGCGGCGGCCGATCGAGTTCAACGCTTCGCGCTCGGGATCGTTCGCCACGTTCGTCCGGTTTGCCAGCTCCGCAAAGACAGAGAATCCCTCGACTTCCTCGCGGCCAGCGCCCACCTCTTTCAGGCGGGGAGGGCAAAGCCCGGCTCCCCTGCTCGCGCGCGCCTGCTCGAGCAGGCCTGGCAGGAAGCAGGGAGAATCAAGGTTTCGTCGCTGCCCCGATATGCGCGGAAGCGCCCCTTCGCGCGTTGGCAAAGAGTGCGTTTGCTTGGGTCGCATGGGGACGTCGCGGGCGCCAAGGCCGAATTGGAGGATCTCCTCGATGAGTTGGAGGTGATCCGGCCGGGGAGGAGGCGGCGGTTCGCTCTCGCGGTTCGCTCCGATCCGCTCTTGCCCCTTCTGCGGGAGACCCTGCCTGAGTATGGGGAACTCCTCGAAGTCCTTGAGGAGAGCGACGATTAGAAGTCGAGGACCCTCCAGGTGTCGCCTTCTCGAATCACGGTCAGGCTCTCTTGGCGGACTCCCAACGCGACTCCGACTTTGGCGCGGTTGGGGCGATCGGGATCGACGACCGCAGCGCCAATTCGCCCCGCGCTGAAGAGCTTGCAGAGCTTCTTGAACTTGTCGGGATCGCAGGTCCCGTCGATCAGCCCTTGGAACTCGCCGGGCGCTTGAGTGGAGAAGCAGGCGCCGACTCGCTTGAGGTCGCTCGCCTTGCAGGCCGCGATCAGGCCGACGACGGCGGCCTTGGGGGTCGGGAATCCTGGGCCCGTGTTCCTCTTCGTCTTGGAAGCGAGCGAGCCGAGGAGAGCCTTGCCCGCGGCCTTGGAGAGGCGATTCTTCGCCCGCCCGCCCACGACGAACTTGACGACCTGCCCCTTGGTGGCGTCTGCGGTGGAGACCCAGATCTCGACTCCACCTCCCTTCGCGGTCTGGCAGAGCACCTGCTGGAGTCCGTCTTTTCGTTCGCCTCGTTTGAGAGTGAAGCCCTTGATGGCTCGCTTCCCGCCGACGAGGACGGCGAACGAGATCCCTTCGTCAGGGATCAAGTCGTAGTAGGGGGGATCACGAAGAGCGCGAGCGGCATTGCCACCACCGGACCTTCGGGCAGCTCAGCGACGAGCTCTTCGCCCTCGCGGTCCGCTCGTCCCAGTGTGAGCGTCCTGCCCGCGATCTTCCCCTCGTAGGTGCTCTTGGGCGTCGGGCCCTCGCCGATCGACCCGGACCCGATCTCGAGGCTGCGGAGGCCCCCCGTCAGCTTCGTCTCAGTCCGCTCACCGCTCCACGTGCCGCGGGGCTGAAGTCCACGTAGTCCAAGCGCACGTGATCCTTCTTGAGGCGGAACTTGAACAGAACCAGCGCGCTCTTGCCCTTTCCGATCTTGCCCTCCTGGTCGGCGAAAAACGTCTCGCCGCTCGCGATCCGCTTGAATCCGTCGAGGGCGGCGGCCTTGGTCAGGAGGGCGCCGATCGGGTCCTCGGGCGGCGCGGCGGTCGCGATCGAGGCGCTCGCGAGGAAGGCCAACACAGGCACTGGAAGAGTCGTTGTTCTCATGAGCGCTCCCGGTTGAGGGCGCGGATTCTGCCACGCCACTCCCGGGCACACACGCCGGCCGGGGCTACCGTCGCCCTCGCTTGAGGCCTTTGATCCGTTTAGCCAGCTCCCTGGCTCGGCGGCGGCTCGGGTCGGCGTGTTTGTGGTCCGCCGGGAGCCAGCGGCCGAGGAGCTCGAACACGTCCAGGCACCACGCCAGGCGCTCGACTCTGTCCTTCGCGAGGGCTCGCTCAGCGCGCTCGTAGAGCCGAAGTGAGGCGTCGAGCTCGGCGACTTGCTTCCTGATCCAGCTCGTGTCGCCAGGGTTCGGGGCGGCCGCCAGCTGGTCGGCCCAGCCCTTGGCGCTCCGCCAGTCCTCTCGCTTGAGCGAGAGGCGGAGGCCTTCGATTCGCTCTTGGTGCTTGAGGCGCGCGTCGTTGTTCTCCCGCAGCGACTTGAGCTTCGCGAGGTGGGACTTGGCCTGAGCCACGTAGGACGACTCGGGCGGGAGATGCTCGACCACGCGGTAGAGGTCGAACGCGGCCGCTCGGTGGCGGTCGTAGCGAATCTCCTCCTCAGCGCGTTGGAACGCGTCCAGGGCCGAACTCCACTTCGCGCGGCGCTTGACGAACCCGTCGGCCTGCCACCGCAACGCCGACGCTGTCTCGCTCGAGACCTCACCCATGTCGATCCGAGAGGTCTTCTCGGCTTCGGCGAGGAGCGTTTGGGCGAGGAGACCGTCGCCCTTGACGAGGCTCTGCCTCGCTTGCTGAGCGAGCTGATCGGCCGCGAGCCAGTTGAGGTAGCCCCGCGCGTCGACGTAGGTCGGGGAGCTGCTCTGGATCTCGCTGAGCTCGTGCTGAACGAGGGCGTAACTGTCGAGCTGGCGGGCTCGAATCATTTCGACGGCCCACGAGTAGCGGCCCGCGTCCGCCTCCGCCTGATCGAGAGCCTGGAGCAGCTCTTGGTAGACGTCCTCGGGGCGGGGGTCCAACAAGACCAAGCCCCCCATGAGCACGGGCGAGCTGCCGTCCAACTCCAGGAGGAGCACGCGAGCCTTCTCGAGTTGATTCGCCGCCACGAGCTCGCGGATCTGCAACTCGAGCTCTGCCACGCGCCGCTTGGCCTCGTTGCGCGCGCTCCGGGCGACGGCGGCCTCTCGAAGAGCGTCGAGGCGGGCGAGCTTCTGCGCGTCGGACCGGTAGTCGAAGAAGGCTCCAGCTCCGATCGTGGCGCTAAAGAGCGCGAGCGCGGCCAGTTGCCAACCGCGCCCGAAGCGGGGCTTGGAACGAGCTGGGGTGCTTTGAACCCAGCGCTCTTCGCCGCAGGCCGGCGCGGCGCAGGACCCGTGGTCCGCGAAGCAGTCGGTGTGGTGGGCCGCGAGGCAGCTCGCGCAGTAGGCGGCCTCCTCGATTTGGAGCCCCCCGTGGCAATACACGCAGCGGAGCCCCACGACGGGAGGGGAGGAGGGGGCGTCGAGCTCGCCCAGGACGGTGGCCGCGTCCGCGACTTCGACCGCGCAGGCCGCGCACTCGGCCAGGTGCGGCTCGAGGCCTGGGCTACCCGAGTTGACGGCGAGCAGGTCCAACTCGCAGAGGACTTGGTGACCGAGGGCGGGGGTCACGCAGCCTGCTGGGAACGCGTCAAGGTCGAGGAGCGCTCCGCGCTCGGCCGGATCGCCGAGCGCGTCGTCAGCCAGGCCTTCGCGGAGGAGGTGTTCGAGGTCGGAGCTGCTCACAGGTCCCCCTTCGCAAGTGTGGCCCGCAGGCGGGCGAAGCGAGCACGGAGGCTGCTGGCTCGGAGACCGAGGTGCTCGGCGAGTTCGGCGTAGGAGCGTCCTTCGAGGACTCGCCAGGCCAAGAGCTCGCGGTCGGCGCGGGAGAGCTTGGCGAGGAGCCCGCGGGCTTCGGCGCGCTCGCGCTCGCTCGCCTCGGCCTGCTCGAGGGCGTCTACGGGCTCCAGCTTCCCGTCTGGGTGCTCGTGAGACTCGAGGAGGACAGGTCCCGAGCGCTCACGTCGAAGGTGGTCGAGGGCGGCGTTGGCCGCGACGCAGCGGACCCAGGCTCGGGCCCGAGCTGCGGTCCAGTCAGACTCTCGCTTGGCGTGCGCTGCGGCCTTGAGCCAGGTCTCTTGGGCAATGTCGCGCGCCGTGTGCCCGTCGACCCGGCGGCGGGCGACCAGGAACGCGAGTCGGACGACCTCGTCGGGAGCCAGGGGCGGACCGGCTTCCAGACGGGCTGGGTCGGCGCTGGGGGGATCGGAATCGGTCAGAACGGCCTTCACCCCCTTCTAACGTGCTGCGCGTGAGAACGCTGCATGATCGACGCAAGCTCAGCAGGGGCAAGGGCCTAGGCGCTAGTGGCTGGACCCGGATGTACCGGTACAGGTGAATGTA
>JAESQQ010000908.1 GCA_016765095.1 Planctomycetota bacterium
GAAAGGGGTCTTAGCTGCGTCGCAGGGCTTTCCCCGAGTCCAGCGCGTTCCTGAGGATCTAGTAAACGGGAGCACACGATCGGGAGTGGTCACTGTCGACCAGCCTCTCTGTCGGCAGGCAACAAGCCTCCACGTGACCGCTCATGATCGTGAACTTCCGTTTAGCTTGGGATCCCGTCGGGATCAGGCCTCGTGAACGACGTCCGGCGTAGCCCCGTTCGAGGCGGGGGAGCTCTCCTGCTCTCGCTGCTGCTCTTGATCGGCCTCGCGGCTCTCTGGCAGTCGGCGTTTCTTGAGCCGGCTCTCTCCACCTCCGATTCTAAGGCTGAGCCTCCACCCTCGAGGCCCGCCGCGCGAGCGAGCGCGGCCCCGCAGGGCTCTCCCCAGGCTCGCGAGGTAGAGGTCGCCGCGAGCTCGCCACCGTCTCTGCCCGCGCGCGCCAGGTCGCCTCTGCTTGGGAACACCCGCGGCCAGGCCGTGATCGACCTCCTCGGCCCGGATCTTCCAGCGGTCCAAAGCGTCGTGTCGGGCCTCGTGCTCGACCCGAGCGGGGCGCCGCTGGGCGGAGCGGAGGTCGAGATCCTTGAGGGCGACGCCCTCAAGGCTCGCGGAAGGACGACGAGCGAGGGGACCTTCGAGCTTGAGGTCGAGTGGACTCCACCGCGCCCGGGTTTCATGAGGTACCCCTGTCAGATCACGGTCCAGCGGGTCTGGGAGGGCGGCGTCGCGCGAGGCGCGCGCTGGCTTCGAGGACGAGGAAGAGGAGGGGCCGGCCTTGCCAGACTTGGGAGCCGCGACGGACGCCGCAGGGCTCAAGGAGCTTCGCCTCCCCCCGGGCGCCTGGCGGATCTGGGCCTACGGCTCGCCAGGAACCGCTCCGACCAGCGGACTCGTCAAGATCGGTGTCGGCGGTGGAGCTGGGGTGGACCTCGCGCTTCGACTCGGGGTCGAGGCGAGCTTGGAGTTCGAGGTCCCCGTAGCCGCCGAGGATGGTGAGGTCGCGGTCTTTGGGCCACGCGGCGCCTATCTCAAGGCCATTGGACCCAAGCGCTATCGGATCGGCGGCCTCGGGCCGAAGGATCGGGCCGAGGTCTACCTGCTCTGCCGGGACGGGGAGGACGAAGAGGCGGTCAACCTCTGTGGGCGCCTCGTCCTGACTCCGGGTCGGCGCAAGATGCTAGAGCTGGTCAAGTGCGCCACGCTGCGGGCGCGGCCGCTGACGGGAGCCGGGAGCGGGGTGGAGGTGAGAGCGCGCGACTTGGGAACTGCCCGAGGGGAGGGCCGTTACTCTTTGAGCTGGGCTCTCGACGACTTCGAGAGCCTCACGGAGAGCCTCATGGGGGAGGAGGAGCCCCAGGTTTGGCTAAGAGAGCAGACCAAGAGTTACTTCGCGGCCTTCGACCGAGCGCCGGGACGCGCCCACCGGGTCCTGTCCATGGACGAGGGAGCGTTCGTGCTGCGGGACTTGTTTCCAGGCCACGTCGACCTTGAGTTCCTCGGGTCCGAGGGCCTGAACTCAAGCCAAGGGGTCGAGCTGACCCCCGGCGAAGAGCGAGTCGTGGAGCTTCGCTAGCGCTCGCTGACGGGCACGTAGTCCCGGACGCCTTTGCCGACGTAGAGCTGGCGGGGGCGAGCGATCTTCTGCTCCTTGTCGGTGAGCATTTCGCACCACTGGGAGAGCCAACCTGCGGTGCGACCAATCGCGAACAGGACCGGGTAGAAGTCGATCGGGAACTTCATGGCCTGGTAGATCAGGCCGCTGTAGAAGTCGACGTTCGGGTAGAGCTTGCGCTCGACGAAGTAATCGTCCTCAAGCGCGATCCGCTCGAGCTCGACGGCGATATCGAGCAGTGGGTTGGTGCCGGTGACTTCGAACACCTCGTGGGCCAGGCCCTTAATGATCCGGGCGCGCGGGTCGTAGTTGCGATACACCCGGTGGCCGAAGCCCATCAGGAGCTCTTCCTTGGCCTTGACCTTCTTAATGAAGTTCGGAATGTTCTCCACGCTCCCGATTCGCTCGAGCATGTAGAGCACCATGCGGTTGGCGCCGCCGTGGAGCGGGCCGTAGAGCGCTGCGGCCGCGGCCGAGAGCGCCGTGTAAGGGTCGGGCTGGCTGCTGCCGACGACGCGCATCGCGGTCGCCGAGCAGTTCTGCTCGTGGTCGGCGTGGAGAATGAACAGGACGTCGAACGCGCGCTCGAGGACCGGGTCCGGCGTGTGGTTCACGTCGTTAATGTTGAAGACCATCGAGAGGAAGTTGGCTGGGTAGCTGAGGTCGTTGCGCGGGTAGACGTAGGGCAGGCCCTGGGTGTGGCGATAGGCGAAGGCTGCCAGGGTCGGGATTTTGGCGATCAGGCGGATCAACTGTTGGCGGCGGACCTCGGGGCTGCTCACCTCTCCGGCCTCTGGGTAGAAGCTCGAGAGGGCGGCTATGCTCGAGATCAGCATCGACATTGGGTTGCTGTCGTAGCGGAAACCCTCGATGAACTTCTTCATGTTCTCGTGCACGAAGGTGTGGGTCCTGATCTCGTGGCGGAAGGCGTCGTGTTCCACCTGGGTCGGGAGCTCACCGTTGATCAGGAGCTGGGCGACTTCGAGGTAAGTCGACTTCTCGGCGAGCTGCTCGATCGGGTAGCCCCGGTGGCGGAGGATTCCCTTGTCGCCGTCAATGAAGCTGATCGTCGAGCGGCACGAGGCGGTGTTCTTAAACGCCGGGTCGTAGACCATCAGCCCGAAGTCGTCGGGCTCGGTCTTCATTTGCCGGAAGCTCATAGCGCTGACGGCGCCGTCCACGATCGGCAACTCAAAGGTGTTGCCAGTTCGGTTGTCGGTGACGCTCAAGCTATCGGCCATGGTCCTGCCTAGGGTTGGGTGGAAAGAGGCGGGATCATACGGCCCTTTCCAAGGCGGGTAAACCGGCGGCGGGAGGGCTGGCCGGATCGAGTCGATGGCGCCGCGAGTGGCTGGGTGCCAGCCGATTGCAAAGACTTCGCTACCGCACCCGTTGCCTCTCCGAGAGGAGTTGCGTTAGTGTCTCTTGGCCAAGAGGGACTATCCGTGATTCGCAAACTCGTCCTTCGACCCTTCGCGACCGCCTGCATCTTAGCTGTGGCGCTGATTGGGACCGCGGCTGAGGCCGCGCCCGGTTACCAAACCACGCGGATCCACCTCCGCGGGGGCGGAGTTCTCCAAGCGCCTGCGCGGTTGGCGAGCGACGAAGGAAGCTTCGTCTTGAAATTCCCCGAGGGCAGGGTCCGCGTCTCCAAGCGCTGTGTTCGGAAGGTTGAGCGGATCGAGGCCGGCGCGGAAGAGGGCTCTGCGGAACGCGAGAAGTCGTTCCTCGCCGCGCGTCGGACGGACAAGGGGCTCAAGGCATTCTGTAGTCAGCTCCCCGAGAGCGAGGCCAGCGCCTACCTCGTTCGGTGCCTGCTGGCGGAGGACGACGGCAAGGTTCGCTCCACGGGGTCGCATGAGATTCGGAGCAGGAAAGCGCGCTGGATCTTTGAGTTGGTGGCCTTCGGGGCCAGCTCCGAGGCCTCTTCGCTCTCAGGCGCGCGTCGCCTCCGGAGCAGCACCTCTTGGCGTCGGCGTGTCCGCTGCGAGAGCGGGGATCTCTCTGCGGGGTTTCGGATCACGTCCGCCAAGCTCGCTCAGCTTGCCTTCGCAGAGGGGGAGCTTCGGCTCCCCCATGACCGAATCATAGGGTTGGGAGCTCGGTCGAGTCGGGTCCCGCTTAAGCCCAAGGACCTGGTCGCGACGGAGAAGCTCCCGGCCGCCAAGCCCTGGACTGCTTTGCCGAGCCCCGGGGCTTTGGCCTCAGGCGTCAAGAGCGCCAAGAGCGGCTCAGCCAAGGCCAACGCTCTCCTTCTGCGAGGGTTCTTGGCCGGGGGCGCCCACCGGAAGGCGGTCCTGCCGCTCCTCGCCGCTCCGGAGCGTCGCTGGATCGTGGGACTGATCGCGCGCTGGGGGAAACGGCCTCGAGAGGCGGCCGTCGCGGCTGGAAAGCTCCGCCGAGCGTGGGCCGAGGAGCGTTGGCAGTCGGGTCTGGTCACGCTCACGGGAAAGGGCCGCGGCGATCTTCTCGCTTGTGAGTTCTTCCAACGCGACGGCGCCGAAGAGTTGGAGGTGCGGTTCGGCAAGGCCCGCCTGACGCTGCACAAGTCAGACTTTTCGAAGGTCCTCCCCGCGAAGGACCGGCCAGACCTCTCCTTCCCCGAAGGGTTCGATGCCGATCAGCTCTCTGATTGGATCTCCTCGGGGCGAAAGCCCGAGGGTCTCGCGCGGCTCCTCGTGGGGTTGCTCTCCACGAAGAGCAAGATCCGGCTGTCGGCCGCCGAGGAGATCGTGGACAGGAACAAGAGCAGCCTGTTCCTCCTCGTGCTGAAGAGGTCGGAGTCTCTGGACGCCGTGACTCTCTCGGCCCGGGGTCTGCTGACGCTTCAGAGTCAGGGCGGCCAGAAGTTCAAGCAGGTCTTCACACGCCTCATGTCCAGGTCCGATCGCTGGCGGGCGCGCGTCGGAATGCAGGCCTTGGCTGGGTCCGGGAGCGACTCGGCGAGGGACTGGGCCGCGAGCCTCAAGGACTCACCGACGCGACAAGCCATGCTCTGGTTGACGTTGGGCGACGACGACCGCGTGCACCGGGAGATCACTCGGCTCGCGTCAAAGGGCAGCACGAGTCGCTTGAGCAGGCTCTTGAGGCTTGTGGGCAGCGCGCGGCGCCCCTTCCCAGCCCAGACCGCAGTCTCGATTCTGCGCAAGCACAAGTCCTATGCGGTTCGCAACGCAGCGCTTGAGGCGATCTCGGTTTCCATGGACCCGACGGTGATTCCGGACCTGACCGAGGTCTTGGAGATATTGATCGCGAAGAGGAGCAAGCGCTCTCGTGGGCTCGCCCGGCGCGTCGAGAGCGCCCTGCGCTCCCTGTCTCACACGAGACTCAGCGGGCTTGAAGCCTGGGACGACTGGGTGTTCGAGCGGGGCGAGTTCCTTGATTCTTTGCTGGAGGACACAGAGACCTTGCTGGACGGGAGCCTCTCGCTTCCGGAGCGATTGACCGCCCTGAGTCGTCTCAAGCGGACTCAGGCGGGCGCCTCGGTTGAGGCCTACAGCGAGGTCTTGGGGGACTCCGAGGAGCCGCTGACGCTGATCCAAGCGGTCGCCCAGGTCCTCTCAGGTCTCGGCGTCCGACGGGCGTGGGCCACCCGCTCGCTCGTGGGGCTCCTCGCAGATCCAGAGACGTCTTTGGTTGGCCGGAGCGCCTTGCGCAGGATCTACAAGGTCGACCACGCCTCGATCGAGGACTGGGAGGGGGTCGTCGACCAGTACCGATTCGCCCCCCCCCTGAGAGTTCTTCGCCCTTGAGGCAGAGCCGTCCCTTCTGCTCTGCGAGGTCTCCCCGCGCGCGTGACGGGGGGTCAGCCAGCGGCGCCGTGAGGTTGGTCTCACGGCAAGAGATGCGCTAAGGTCTGTGGGTTCGTCGGTCTAGGGCCACCCCAAAACCAGTAAGGAGAGGCTTGAGCGGACCCCCCTGCGGGCTTCGCTGCTCTTGAGCCTCGTTGGATTCAGTCACAGGCAATGGCTAGGAAGCGGGTCGAGAGAGAGGTCCTCGACGCCTGGGTGCGATCAGCCCAGGCCGGTGATCGCGAGTCCTTTTCTCTCCTGGTCGGAGCCGTTGGGCCAATCCTAATGCGCTACTTCGGGATCCAGGGAGCTAGCCCGGAGCAAGCTGAGGAGTCCGTTCAAGAGACTCTGGTTCGGCTCTATACCAACCTGGCTGAATATGCCTGCCGTTCGGACTTCCGCACTTATGCTCTGGGGGTGGCCCGCAACGTTCACCTCGAGAGCCTCCGTCATCGCCCGGGGGGGGCCCACTCCCTTCAAGAGAGCGACTCTTCGACCGAGAGCGACGCCCTCGGTGACATGGTTCAGGAGGAGCGGAAAGGCGAAGTTCGCGAGGCCTTGGCTCGCTTGGCTCCCCGGATGCGCGAAGTGCTTCAGCTCCGGTTCGTCGAGAAGCTGACTTGCGCCGAGATCGCCGAGATCCTCGACACCACCGTGGCCGCCGTCAGCCCGCTCATTTACCGCGCCAAGAGGTCCCTTCGCGAGGACCTCCATGCTCGAGATGACGCATGAGGCGGCTCTTGGCGGGGGGGATCGTGCTGCTCTTAGTGGGCGTCCCCTGCGCTCTCCTCTTCCGGCCCTCCGGGTCGGGGAGTCCGCCGACTCCGACCCCCAGCCTCCCACCCCTCCTGCCGCGGGGTGAAGTTCAGCGGGGAGTCGAGGTCTTCGCACCTGGCTTCCGCTCCGGGGCGGAGGTCGTCCAGCTCTGCTACGGGGTTCACAGCGGAGTCGGACGCCTGCTGGGTGGGCAATCCTCGCCGGTCGGTCTTCGCCTTCACCTGTTCTCCAGGCCGGACGAGGGCGAGCAATACGTGGCGCGTGCGCTCGGGCGACACCAGCGGGGGACGAGCTACATTCGGCTCAATCAGGAGCGTCTCGTCGTCCTCGAGCCAGCGTCCAGCTGGGCCCTCCTCCAGCACGAACTCGCCCACGACGCGACGTGCGAGATCCTGGGTGACTCCGTCCCAGGGTTCTTCGCCGAAGGGCTGGCGGTCAACTTCGAGGCTTGGAGGATCGCGGGCGGACGGGCCAGCCCACGCCCGAGCGCGCACTGGGCGACGCGGTTCTTAGAACTCGCGGAGCGAGGCGAGGTTCCGAGCCAGGCTGTCTTGGGGTCGGCACCACGGTTTAGCGGCGGAGGTGCCTACGCACGAAGTTGGGGCACCTTCGCTTCCCTCCTCTTTCTTGCGCGCTGGACGCGACGAGTCTCTCCGACGGATCTGCCAGCTTCAGATGTGTTGGACGAACTCGGGCAGGTCTTGGCGTCCCATTGGGGGGCGTCCCCGGCCCGGAGCGACGCGCTCTTGGAGAGGGCTCGCGTCGCGACCGGGCAGGAGCGCCGTCTCTTGCTTGCTCTCGCGGAGCAAGTCGAAGCTCGCTGGGCGGACCCAAGTGCTGCGGGGGTCACCCGGCGGAGCGAGTTCGCCGAGGCTGTGCGGGAGCTCGGTGAGCCCTCCTCGGCCTGGCAGGCCGGCGTGCACCTCGTGGGGCGCCGAGGAGAGGCCCGCGACCTGGCCGACCTGGCTCGGCTCGCCCAAGCCCGGGGCTGGAGTCGTCTGGCTCGGGCGGCGGCGCTCTTGAGGCTTCGCCAAGGCCCCAGCCCGGCTGCGACCTCGCTCCTAGAGGGCCTTCCCAAGGCCTCCGCGAGTCGGGTTCGAGCTCGCGCGACCCAGGGGCGCTGTCGGGTCCTCCTCCGCTCTGCGACTTGGGACCCGAGACCCCTAAAGAGCCTCGCTAGGCGGGTCGCACGCGCGCTCTGGCGAGCTGAGCAGGCGGGGCACTTCCTCGCGAAGCTAACCCTCGACGTCGAGGCGCCAGGTCCCCAGAAGCGAGACCTGACGGGCTGGCCAGACGACAGCCAGCTCCGGACGGCCTTGGTTGCTCAGCTGCTGAACCGTCTACCTAGCCGTCCGAGCCTTCGCTGGAAGTCTCTCGGCCTCGCCGAGGCCATGGCCTGCGAGATCGACCCTGGCCGAGCTCTTCGCTCCCGAGCGGAGCTGCGAGGAGCACGAGCCGGGTTCCCCTCCTTCGAGTGGGAGACAGAGGCCCACACCTTCGGGCCGCTCTCGAGGACCGAAGCTGCGGATCGACTCCTTGCAGGCCGCGAATTCGGGGACCTAGCCCCCCTCGATCTCCTCTCCCTCGACCCTGGGGATCCGAGGGTCGTGGAGGCCTTTCTGAGCCGGCTCAAGGGCGAAGAGCGGTTGTTCTTCCTGCTTCGCGCTCTCTTGCTCGGTTCCCCGAGCCCCAAGGTCCTACCAGCGTTGATAAAAGCACTCGAAGAGGGTGGCTTTCTGAAAACCGCCGCACAGATTAGGTCGGTCGCAATCCATTGACATCAAAGGGTTTAGGGAAAGGATGAAATCCGCCCGACAGATCCAAGCCTCGAGCGCCACTCCTGACTGATCCAGAGGAGGACACATATGAAGAAGCTTGGAATTGCGTTGGGGTGTTTGGCTGCGGCGGCTTTGGTCGGCGTTGGGCTGTGCTTTAGCAACACGACGACGGTCGATACGGACGAGGCGCCCCAGGGCGTGGTCTTGGGCAGCGACAGCGACAGCGGTAGCGCGAGTGGCAGCAGCGATAGCGGCAGCAGCGGCAGCAGCGGCTCCTCGTCAGGCAGCAGCAGCGGCTCCTCGTCAGGCAGCAGTGACGGCTCCTCGTCAGGCAGCAGTGACGGCGGCGGGAACGGCGTCACGGTCGGGCTCGCTTCGGAGAACAACATTGGCGTTGGCCCCGCTTCGGGCTCTTCGGGCTCTTCGGGCTCTTCGGGCTCTTCGGGCTCTTCGGGCTCTTCGGGCTCTTCGGGCTCTTCGGGCTCTTC
>JAESQQ010000909.1 GCA_016765095.1 Planctomycetota bacterium
CTGGCTCGGGCAAGAGCGGCGGCGGCGGCGGCGGCTGCACCCTGACCACAGACGACGCCCAGACCAGCCCCTGGGCCGCGCTCCTCCTAATCACCGGCCTCGTCGCCCTCCGGCGGCGAAGCCACTAGCTTTCTCTTTCTCTCTCTCTTTGTCTGCACCTCTGTCTGCGACGGCGCCGGTTCTCTCTCCCGGCGCCGTCTCAGACGGGACCCCAGGGTAGGCTCAGCCCGGTGAGCCAAATCGAGATCGGATCGAGGGTGTGGGACGTCGAGGGGCGCCCCTGGCGGGTTGTCGGCGTCACCTTTGAGGCTCGCGTGGCGATCGCGTACGTGATCGAAGCCGAGCGCTCCTGCGGTCGGCCGAGACGAATCCTCGCCGATCAAGCCTACGCCCCGCTAGACCGGGTCCTCGAGCACTTCGGCAACGTGGAAGAGGAAGTAGCGCCTCTCGGGCTCCTCTCGGGCGCCTCTCGGGCCCCTTCCCTTAGCCCTGCTCTTGGCGGCCTGCCCCGAGTTGGGCGGAGCCCGGCTCAGATTGCGAGGCCCCTGGCTGACAACAGCCGACGAGGTAAACGCTCGCGGTCAGAAAGAACACCACGAGGTAGCTGACGATCAAGGCGAACGGTGACGGGCTCGGCATTGGCGGCCTCCTCCTCCTCGGCAGCTCCGAGGGTGTTGGGCTCGGGGACTCCCGAGCGAGTTTAGACGTGGACGGTTAGGCACAGCGCGACCCCTCTCGCACGAGGTGACTCGTGATTGCAGGGTGAGCGGCGTTGGGGACCCGAAGACTCCGGCAGCTTGGAAGCGCGCAGCCTCCGAGTTCGCTCCAGCACTCGGAGTGATACTGGGTCTCGCAGTCGGAGCAGTGCCCCTCGGGCTCTGGGCCACCGACTTGGTCGTGGCAGAGCGGGCAGATCCGGCGCGACGGAACAGCGCTGATCTCGATCCGGGAGCTGCGGACGGCGACGACGTCCCCGTTTTGCCAAGCCTCGAACGCCTCCCGCTGAATCCGCGGAATGCGCCCGAGCGGGACTCGGACCGGAGTCGAAGCTGCCCAGCGGAGGTCTGCGCCCTGGGGCCCTCCGTCGTCTAAGAAGGGGATCTGCTCCCGGGGGACTGAGATCGTGTCAAGCAGATCCCCCTTCACCGCAGTTAGGCGCACCTCGTGGCACTCAAGCGTGATCGAGAGCTGACCTCCGATCAGCAGGCGACCCCCGACAGGAATCGTCCGGTAGCAAAGGGCTACAACAGCCAGCGCGCAGACCAAGCCTGCTGGGTTCGACGCCGATGCGAGGACGAACGCGAGCACCAACGCGGAGCACCACCCGCTAAACATGACGAAGGGGGAGCAACGAAACAGGAGCCGGTCCAAGTCCTTGCAGATCAGCCGGGTGATTGGACCCTCCCAGAGGACGTGCCCAGCCACGACCGGCTGGGTCTCTTGCGCGTCTGGGGGTCTGGACATTCGTGATTTTTCCTTCCTCAGCTAGAGGTTTCCACTAGATCCTCCTCAACTCGCGGTCCAGAGGGCTGATTCGGCTAACTCGTGTTTTGGAAGGCCTGTTCAGCCGCGAACCTCGTGTTTTCCACTAGGTTGGGTGTAGATTTAGACCATGCTGAGCCGCGTCCTGGTCCTCGACACCCCAGCGGGAGATCTCCAATCCCTCTCGATCGTCTTTGAAGAAGTCTGCGGCCCCGAAGCCGTCGTGACCCGGGTCCGCTCCTGCGCGGCCATGCTCGACGCGCTCTCGGCGCACCCCGCCCACGAACTCGTCGTCTTGGACTACGAGCTAGGCGACGGCAGCACGAGCGGAGCAGAGGCTCTCCGCTCTCTGCGCGAGCACGCTCCAGACTTGCCGGTGGTCGGCGTGGCGGCCAAGGGGGACCTCGACCTCGCAATGCAAGTCGTGCGCGCTGGAGCCGCCGACTTCTTCGTCCGTGACGATCGGCTCCAGGACCGGATCTCGACCGTCGTGACTCGGCTCGCCCCGACGCTTCGTCTCCTGGAAGAGAATCGAGTCCTCAGCCGACACACCGAGGCCCTCCAGCGAGAGGACCCCGTGTTTCGCGAGCTGATCTGGGTCTCGCCCGCGATGCGGAGCGTGATCGATACGATCCGGCGCGTCGCCTCGGTCCCACGCCCCGTCTTGATCCAAGGCGAGCGCGGAACGGGCAAAGAGCTCGTGGCTCGCGCGCTCCACGACGCCGCCCACCCCAGCCCGCGGCCCTTCGTCGTCGTCAACTGCGCAGCCTTCCCCGAGGCGCTCCTCGAGTCGGAGCTCTTTGGACACGAGCGCGGAGCGTTTACGGGCGCAGACCAAGCCTCCCCGGGACGCTTCGAGCAGGCCAAGGGCGGGACCCTGTTCCTCGACGAGCTCGGCAACATGGGGCTCGGCTTTCAGCGCAAGATCCTCCGGGTCGTGGAGTACGGGACGTTCACCCCCGTCGGCGGGCGGCGTGAGCTGCACAGCGACGCGCGCATCGTGGCCGCGACCAACGCCGACCTCGTCGAGAAGATCCGAGAGGGACTCTTCCTCGCCGACCTCTACGACCGCCTCGCGTTCGAGGTGATCCACCTCCCACCGCTCCGCGATCGCCCCGAGGACGTGGTCGTCCTCGCGGAGCACTTCATGCGCCACTTCGGCCAGGAGGTCCCGGCCTTTCGAGGCAAGCGCCTCTCGCAGGAAGCGATCAGCCAGCTCGAGGCCTACCCCTTCGCGGGGAACATTCGCGAGCTAAAGACGATCATTGAGCGCGCGGTCTACCGCGACACGACCAACGAGCTCACCTCGGTGGACCTTGGGCTCTCGACCCACGCCAGCCTCCCCGCGCTGAGGGGCGGCTTCAAGGAGCAAGTCGCCCAGTTCCAGCAGCGCCTCCTGGCCGAGGCGCTCCGCAAGGAAGGCGGCAACCAAGCCGCCGCTGCCCGCCGACTCGACTTGACCTACCACCAGTTCCGCTACCACCTCGGAAAGGTCAAGCGCTCCTGAAGCACGCTGAGTTCGGTCCTCCCGCGCGGCCCGACCCGAGGGAGATCAGCCTTGCCCGGCTCCTCGCCTGTACAGCTCCTGAGGTAGCGACGGTTAAGTGCGCGGGAGGCTCCAGAGAGGCCGAGCGGCAAGGTCTGGGGGCTGGGCGGGGGTAAACCCCGCCCCTACCAAGGCGTGTTGTGAGCCGTCCAATAGGGTGCCTTGCGGA
>JAESQQ010000910.1 GCA_016765095.1 Planctomycetota bacterium
CTAGTGGTCCGTCAGGGATCGATTTCCACAGTTGCTTGTCCTCGCCGCCGCTGGCGGCGTTGCTCGTCGGTCACTTACGCCCGGTAAGCTCCGCTCCTCGCGCCTTGCCAGCGACGACGATGCCGGCGCAACCGAGAAAATCGCCTCCTGACACCCCACTAGCCCAACGACCTCGTCCCCGCCGAGGACGACTCGGAGACCCCCGGTTGATCGTCAGGTGCCCTCAAGGTCTGGGCAGAGCGGCCGACCTTAGGGGCTAGGAGTCGCACATGAATCTGCTGACCTCGCGCCTGCACCACATCGTCCGACACCGGATCGCGGCTGGCAGTCTGTCCGTTCCAAGCTTGCCGATAGTCACGATCCAGATCCTCGGGCAGCTTCAGCGACCCGACGTAAACCTGAGCTGTGTCGCGGAGTTGATCGGACGTGATCCCGGCCTGACGAGCAAACTCCTCCGCATTTCAAGGAGCGCGGTGTTTGGCGGCCGAGCCGACATTCAGACCCTAGACCAGGTCACGACCCTCCTCGGGGTCTCTCGCCTCCGAGCCGCCGTCGTAGAGGTGGCGGCTCGGAAGCTCTTTAGGAGCCGGGACGCGACGATCTCTCAGGCTTGCGATCGACTCTGGGAGCACTCCTTGGCCGTGGGCCTGTTGACTCGAGAGTTGGTCCGGGTCTCAGGTGCTCAGATCGACTCTGAGGCTTCATACCTAGCAGGTCTGCTTCACGACGTCGGGAAGCCCCTCGTGGCTGGCCTCCTCCTTGATGCCGAGCGCCAACTGATCGCGGTCGAGCAGGAGGAGCGTTGGGTCGACGGAACCGCCTGGATCGCCTGTGTGGACGAACTCCACCGCTCGCTCGGGGTCTACTTGGCCAACTCTTGGAATCTACCCGCCTGCGTAAAGGCCGCGATCAGCGACTCTGATGGCTTCGATCTCCACTCCGCGCTTTCGATTGGGAACCTAGTTCGAACCGCCGACTGCCTCGCCCTGCGCGAGGGGATCTCGCTTTGGAAAGCGGACCCCTGCGCTGTGCAGGGCGGGCTTCTGGTGGGCGCGGCGTTGATCGGGGTCGACATCGAGTATCTAGAGGAATTGGCGATCGCGCTCCCCGAGCGAGTTCGCGAGCACCTCAGCGCCTAGCGGATGAGGTTCGCGAGTTCCTGCATCATTTGGTCGGTCGTCGTGATTGTGCGCGCGTTGACTTGGAAGCCGCGCTGAGCTGTGATCAAGCGAGTGAACTCCAGCGCAATGTCCACGTTGGACTCCTCGAGGACTCCGGCCAGGACCTTCCCGGCACGACCCGAGAGAGCAGTTCCAGGAAGGGGGGACCCGGAGTTGCTCGAGACCGCGAAGAGCGAGTCCCCGACCTTGGCCAGCCCAGCCGGGTTCTTGAAGGTCGCGATCTGCAGTTCAGCCAGCTCTCGGACACGACCGTTGGTGTAGATCCCCTGAATCGAGCCTCCCCCGTTGACGCTCAGGCTGGCCAGGGTCCCCGACTCAAACCCGTCTTGAGTCGTCGCTCCGGCGGTCATCGGTGAACCAAACTGCGTGAGACCGTTGAATCCCCCCGCCGGGCCGAAGTCCAGGGTTACGGTTTGAGCCACCGAGAGACCATTGAACAAGACTTCTATGTTCTGGTCGCCGACGCCCACCCCAGCGACGAAGTCGAAGGAGCCGTCCTCGTTGAACTTCAGGCCCTGAACTTGCCCGTCGACGATCACCCCGTCTTCGCCTGGGAGGTCGAGCGTCACGTCCCACTCGTTGCTCGCTGACTTGCGTAACGTGAAGCGAAGCTTGTGGGGGGTGCCCTGTGTGTCGACGACGTCGATGGAGGTCGTCAGCTCCGCTCCCGAATCGCCTGTCCGCTGAGTCTCGAAGGGAATACTCGAGAACGCGGTGAACCCGACGTTGGCCGGATCGTCAGTCAACCCGAGCTGGAGCGAGGAAGCCCCGACCTGGTTGGCCTCGATGGTGAATGCGCCGTTCGCAAGCAGAGTCGTGGTTCCCCCGGGATAGAGACTGCCTATGAAGGTGGTTAGGTCACCTAGCGTGGTCCCATTTTCGCCACCCCCCGCCCCAAAGACGAAGGTCGCGCTCACGGCCGCCCCGGTCGCGTCGTTGCCGGCGATATGAATCTTGTCCCCTGGAACGTAGGGCGTGCTCTTTTGGGGGAGATCGTTGAGAAGCGTGGCCGCGTTGGCGGGGCTTTGGCTGCCGAACACCAGAGAGGTCCCAAAACCGAGGGCTAGGACTGGGCTCCCGGCTCCGTCGTCGACATCGAGACTCGACGTGTCTCCTGGCCTTATGGAGATCAACTCGACGGAGCCGCCGACGTCGGTGGCTTGAACCCCTGGCGCCTGCGCGTTGATCGCGGCTGCCACCTCGGCTGCGGTCGCGGCGCCGATCGCGACGAAATCGACGGGGTTGAAGGTCACCGTCAGGGGAGCCTGGCCGTCGACCTTCAGAACGAACTGCATCCCGGCCGCGAGGGCGAAGGGCTCGCTCCCGGCGGTCGAGAGCACCGCCCGGGTGCCTTGCTGGAAGGGCTGGGAGCTTCCGATCTGGGCAGCCGCAGGCGCTGAGGCTTCGGCGTCGAGGTTGCCCGTAAACTCGACGTTCGTGGTCGCGGAGGCCGGCAGGCTCGCGTCCACATCGACGGTGATGTCGGATCCGTCGTTGGATTGGACGCGGAACCCCGTCCCGACGGAGACCAGCTTGTTCTGAGAGTCGAGGTCAAAGGCTCCGACCCGCGAGAAGACGTCGGTTTGCCCATTGCTCAGGACGAAGTACCCCTCGCCTTCGATCGCCAAGTCGAGTGTCCGTCCGGTGTTCTGGAGGCTCCCTTGGCGAAGGTCGAGGTCGATCCCAGAGACCTTGACTCCCAACCCTACCTCGGTCGGGTTGACGCCGCCCGTCCCATCCGTGTTGCTGTTCCCAGCTCGAATCGTCTCGCTGATGAGGGTTGAGAACATGGTCCGAGCGGTCTTGTAGCCGGGGGTGTTTATGTTCGCGAGGTTGTTGCCCACGACGTCCAACATCGTCTGGTGCGCGCGGAGGCCGGACACACCAGCCTGAAGAGAATTAGCCATTTCGTTCCGTTTCGTTCTGTTCGACCCGCAGCAGCAAGTGGCTGCCGGCGCTTCGATTGGCGAGCTGAGACCGCCCCCGCTCGCTGTGTGGTTTGACTGCGACGCTGTACCGACTTCTCACCTAGAGAGCGACTGAGCTGACGTCTTCGAGGGGAATCCGACTCCCGGCGACTTCCAGTTCGACCTGCCCACCGAGGAAGTGGGCCCGCTCCACGACTCCGTTGACGGTGTTCCCGTCTTCGTCGCGAAAGCTCACCTCCTTGCCGACCAGACCGGCTCCCTGAGCGAGTTGGGTCGCGTCGAGGAGCCCCCCGAGTCGGTTCGTGGACTGCTTGGAGTTCTGGAGCAGGCTGAACTGAGCCAGCTGGGCGATGAACTCGGAGTTGTCCTGGGGTTCGAGCGGATTCTGGTTTCGGAGTTGGGTCACGAGGAGGTTCATGAATGCGTCTTGCCCGAGTTCGTTGCGATCAAGGGAGCCTGCGGCGTCGCCAATGGACGCTCTCGGGCTGACTTGGAATCCGGACGATTCGGCGACGGAGTCGATCATTGGGTTCTCTCAGGCGAGGGTGTCGAGGGTTGTGCCAAGGGCGGATCGCGGGCTGGCCGAAGCGGACGGAGTGGAACTCGAAGAGGCCGCGGCCTGCTCAGGAGGGGGCTGCTCCTGCCGATCGGGGTCAGGCTCGCGGCCAAAGCTCCCCGATTGCCGGCGCTCCGAGCGCGACATGAGGTCGGAGTGGGTGTCCGCTTGAACCCGGACCTCGTCGAACTCGAGACCGCGCTCGGCCAAGGCCTCGTGGAGATCGGGAAGGTGGGCTTCGATCTCAGCCAGCGTCTCCATCCGCTCGACCTTGAGCACCACGATCAATCGCCCCTCGCGTCGCTGAACCTGAAGATCTAGGTGACCGAGTTCGGCGGGATTAAGCTGGATTCGTGCTTCTTCGACGCCGTGTCGGAGCGAGAACCGAATCTGGCTAATCACGCTCTGGCGTGTTGAGAGCGACGAGGACGAGTCGATCCCTTCGATCGTCGGATCGAACTCCAAGGAGCTAGACCCAGCCCGAGATGCCCTGACCTTGGCAAGAGCCCCCTCGAGACCCGTCGCGGGGGCCGGCCCCCGCGGCGCCTCTGAGAGGAAGGAGCCAGTCGCGGTGTCAGAGGGATCGGAGGAGGAGCCAGCCGCAGAGTCGGAGGAGTGGCCGCGCGTCGCCAGCGCCGACGAGTCGACCCCGTCCTCGAGTTGGATCGGCGGTTGCGAGGCTAGAGCCTCGCTCTCGAGCTCCTCTGGGGTGGCTGGCTCAGGTGAGGGGCCTCTCGCGAGCGCGGGCGAGGGGGCATCCCCATCCGCTTGGTCTGCGTCGAGCGGAGTTCGCTCCTGGGCTTGGAGGAAGCGGGCTTGGAGGAGGCCCTCCGAGGCTGGGCTGTCGGGTTCGCCCCGGAGCGGATCGAGGGAGGACATCCCTCGCTCTCCTTGGGGTTCGGCGACCTCGAGCCAATCCTCGCCAACGGCGCTCCGCGGCGACCCGGCTGGACCGAGAGGGTCCCGCGGGTTGCTGTGCTGCTCCGCCCGGATCACTTGACCGGCCTCTCGGATGGCCCCGTATTCCACTCGAGGGGCGACGCTTGCAGCCAGGACCTCGTCCGTGCCCCCTCGTCCTCCGGGCGATTTGGCCGATCCGGCCGGATCGACTCGGTCCACTGCGAGTGCCTCGGAGAGACGCTCGCCGGTTCCGCCGGATCCCGCTGCTTGCTTGCCAGAATCCTCGCCCCAGAGGACTGGGTCGGGGACTGGCTGCGAGACGAGGTCAACGAGGCCTGCCGCTCGTTCTGAGTCGCGTTCGTCTCCAGCGCTTGGAAGTCCTCCAGTGAAGAGTGGCTCCGCGTCCTCCTTCCAGGGATCCGCTGGGGCAGTGAGGGAAGAGAAGAGCTCGAAAAACTCGACCGCCAGGGTCGTCCCCTCGGGCGTGTTCCGAGCGCCTGGCTCGATCTCGCTGCGATCCATGAGCCCTTTCGCATTGGTTTGAATGGATTGCACTCGGTCCCCTCCAAGGGTCACGAGTTGCAAGCGCAAGCCAGGGACCGCTCGCCCTGTCAGCGCTAAGTTGCGTCCCCAAGCCGAACCGACTTCAGCTGGACTGAAAACTGCCGACTTCGACTGCAGCGATTTCCGGAACGAACGACAGACGTGCACGTGCAGAAACTTGGAATCTCCGCTCAAGTTCTCCGCGAGTGGGTCGACCATTGGAGAGTCCGAGCCTCGTTCCTGGAGGTCCCATGCTCAGCCCAATCCGAGGTCCAAACCCCAAGCCCGTCCAGAGCGTCGGAGGGCCACAGCCCATAGGCGTTGAGGGATCTGCCGATTCGCCGATTCGCTCCGCCCCAAGCAGCAAGCCGCCGTCTGAGGTTCCGATCGAGTCGAGCGCGCTTGGGAAGTCGCTGCGTTCCGAGGCGGCCACTCCCCCCCTGCGTCCCGAGGCCCTCGAGGCGGGACGGGCCGTGCTCGAATCGGGGTTCTTCCACTCCAGCGACGGGATCGCAGCGATCGCCGATGCGCTCCTGAACGAGGAGCCAGTGGTCTAGGGGTTCTTCGCTGGCGCTTGGGGTTCTTCGCTGGCGCTTGGAACGACCTGCAGACGATCAGGGCAGAGGCGCCAGAACGCGGCGGGCCGCCACGCGGGCCAGCAGGCGTGGCGACAGCCAATCACTGGTGTGCTCCCCGGAGGACGCGAACAGAAGCGCCCCGGTCTCGGTTGAGTGGATCTGTATCTGGAGGCTGACGCTGGCGGGTGGGTAGGGGTCGAAATGGCGCAGGCGAAGGACCGCCACGGCGTCCGCCCCAAAGCGCCGCGAGAGGCCAACTAAGGCGTAGGTCGGGGGTCGGCGATACCAGGATTCTGTCTCCTGCTCGAGTTCGACTTGCTCGGCCGGTGAGAGGAACATGGGCTCCAACGAAGGCGTCGCTTCCAGCTCTGCTGCGACGGCTTGGCGGACCGCAAGCACGAGTTCGGGATCGAGGAGCGGATCTGCCTGAACCGAGACGAGGGTCCAGAGGTCGCGTGTGTTGTGCAGGCTCGGGCTTACGTAGGCACTCGAGCAGCCGCAGGTGAAAACGAGCGCGGAGATCACAGACGCACGGGTCAGCCACTTCATCGAGGCAAAGTCGCGACGTCGGATTGAGGACGATCCTGAGCCGCGCTCGTCGCCACCTCAGGGTCCTTGCTGGCCCGGTTGATCTCGGCCTCGAGCGCGACTCGTTCCGCGCGAAGACGCTCGAGTTCGCGCTCTGCAACGCGTCGGATCACTTCGCGGTGTCGACGTGTCAAAGCTGCCTCTTGCAGGAGGGCTTGCTCTCGCGCGGCCTCGGCTCTGCGAAGCGTCCGACGCGTCACGGTCAGGTCGTCGCTCATTCCATCGTGCACTTCGCGAGCTCGCTTCAGCTCCCGGCGCAGCTCGCGAGCGCTCGTGCGCCAGCGGATCACCTCCTCCTCCGTTTGGGCCAGCTTCTCGAGGAGCGCAGAGCGATCCTCGCCTCGGGCTGAGGTCCGCGCCAGTTCAGCGTCTGGCTCCCGAGTCCGAACCTCAGCCGGCTGGCAGCCAAGGGCGCCGAGGACGGCCCCAATCCCCAGGAGGGCCTTGCTCCATGACTTCACGCGACACCTTCCTCGGTTGGATGAGTGCAGGCGATCACGGTTTCGCGACCGCAAGGGCAGCAGACCCGGATCTTGGTGGTTTCCGCGTCTTGCGAGACGACGTCGACGACCGCTGGCTCCAGGTCGCCCTGAGCGCCTCCAACGGGTGGAGGCGCGAGGGAAGGGTCCGAGGGGGAGGGGTCCGAAGGGGA
>JAESQQ010000911.1 GCA_016765095.1 Planctomycetota bacterium
CGCCGAGGCGCACGCGGGCCAACTGACGCGCGCGGCGGATCACGCTGACCTCGTGCTCCAGCGGATCCTCTCGGGCGAGCAAGCGCTGGAGTCCGCGACGGGTGACTTCAGCGACGACGGGGAGGCAGACCTCAAGTGGGCCGTGGAGATCGAGACGCCTAGCGAGACCCAGACCGAGGGTCTCCAGGCTGTGATCGTGACCGTCGTCTGGACCGCCCCTCAGGGCGAGCGCTCCCTTCAGATCACGCGCTGGGTCTTCGTAGACCCCTTGGCGGGGGGCGTCCGATGAGCGCGTCCTCACAGCGGGGGTTCACGTTGATCGAGGTCCTGTTGGCCACGGTCTTGAGTGCGATGGTCGCGCTGGCGGTGGCTTCGTTGCTGTCGACCCAGTTCTCGGCGCGCAAGCGAATGCGCGAGCGGGCAGACCAGCGCTCCCTGCTGGGTGCGATCGAACGGCGGGTTCGAGCTGATATCGAGAGCTTGGTCCCCCCAGGCGGGCTCTACGCGTCGGGCGTGATCGGTGAAGACTCCGTCGCGTCGGGCGGCGGCGAGTCGCTCTTGAGCGATGAGCTGGCCACGCTCGCGACGTCCACCCTGATGCCGAGCGGTGACCCGATTCCGATCGGCGAGCGGGATCAGCTCACGCTCGCGGTGTGGCCGGCCGCGGGTGCGTTTGGCGTCGAGGTGCCGACAGGCGAGGGAGCGCTCCTGCAGGTCGTTTATCGGATTGACGACGACCCAGAGACTGAGGAGCGCGGGCTGGTCCGCGTCGTCCAGCGCGTGCGTGACTTGACGAGCGGGACCGAGCCGGCGCCGCCAGAGGAGCTCGCGCCGGAGGTGGTCGCGCTCCAGGTCAGCTTCTTTGACGGAGAGGCCTGGCAAACGACGTGGGACTCGGGCGGCAGCGACACGCTCCCCAACTCGATCGCCCTCGACCTCGTCGTGGCGAGAGAACCTGATGGGCCTGGAAAGCGCGGCAAGCTCCTGACCTATCGGATCGAAGTCTCCCCGCTCACGGCGCGCCCAAGTCGGCGCCCGGAGCCGACTCGATGAGCGCTCGGAGCCCAATCGCCAAGAGGCCTGAGGAGCGGGAGCGGGGAGTCATTTTGATCCTCGTCCTGATCCTGTTGGTCGCCGTCACAGCGCTCGCTCTGACCCTCGCTCAAGAGGCGAGAGTCGAGCTCGCGGTCGCCACGCAGCGGGTCGACGCTCTCCGGCTGCGGGGGCTCCTCGATTCGGGGATCGAGCTCGCTATGGCTGAGGTCCGCGCTGACGAGGAGGACGGCGACTCGCTGAGCGCTCCCTGGCGAGACGACCCAGCCAAGTTCCAGGAGCTTCAGCTCGACGGAGGCCGGATCTGGCTCCTGCTGAGCGAGCCCGATCCCGGCGACGGACGGGAGGTTCGCTATGGCGTCCGCGACGAGTCGAGCAAGCTGGACATAAACATTGCCTCGGCCGATCAGCTCCTCGCCCTCCCCGGGATCACCCAGGAGGCCGTGGACGGGATCGTGGATTGGCGCGATTCGGACGACGAGGTCAGCGATCAAGGGGCAGAGGCGGGCTACTACTCGACGCTCGATCCGCCCTACACCGCGAAGAACGGGCCCATCGAGAGCCTCGACGAGCTGCTCCGAATCCGCGGGATCGACGCTTACATGCTCTATGGGGAGGATCGCAACCGCAACGGTGTGCTGGATCCGGGCGAGGACGACGGGGACGGGAGCTTCCCACCCGACGACGCGGACGGCTACCTCGACCGCGGCTTGATCGACTACCTGACCGTGTTCTCGCGCGAGTTGAATCGGAACAAGAACTCGCAGGCTCGCCTGGTGTGGAGCCAGGCCCAGCTCGGCGAGATTCGAGATCGGTTGACCGCGGCCGGCGCGAGCGGACCCTTTGTGCAGCGGGTCCAGCTCGTCAAAGCCCAAGCGGGTCAGGCCTCGACCCTGGCCGAGATCGTGTTCCGCGTCGGCCAGAGTTCGAGGAACGACCTGGCTGCCCTCCTGGACGAGATCACGGTCGTCGAGGGCGACGTCATCCCCGGGAGGATCAACGTCAACACTTGCCCTCGCCAGCTCTTGAGTGGCTTGGGTCTCGAGGAAGGACAGATCGACGCGATCCTCGAGCGACGACTGCAGCCGGACCAAGACCTGAGCTCGCCAGCGTGGCTGAGTGAGGTCCTCGAGTTCGCAGCGTTCGCGCAGATCGTCGATCAAGTCACGACGCGCTCGGACCAGTTCACGATCCAGGTCGTGGCGCTGCTCGACGACCGACCTCGCTTCATGAGGGCTGAAGTCTTGATCGATCGCAGCTTCGTCCCAGTCCGAATCTTGCTCCGTCGCGACCTGACCGCGCTCGGGTTTCCGATTCCAGAGGCCCGCGGAGAGGAGCTGCCATGACCGCCGCCATCGACTACGGCAAGGCGAGCGTCAAGGTCATCGTGGCCAAGGGGGGCAAGCTCCGCGCCGCGAGCGCCAACGTAGACCCCTCGCTGAAGGGGGCGGCTCGGGCTGCGGCCCTGGCCGAGGCTGGCCGGACCGCTGCCGCCACGGTCGGTCTCAAACCCGGCACCCGAGTGCACGCTGCGGTCCCCCGCGCGCTCGCGATCGTCAAGGGTTTGACCCTGCCGGAGGTTCCCGCGGACGAGGTCGAGCCGCTGTTGCGCTTTCAGGCGGCCAAAGTCCTCCCCTTCGCCCTCAACGAACTGGCCTTGGCTTGGACAGCGCTCGGGCCCGACTCGGCCGGAGGCCAGAAATACGCTCTGGCCGCGATCCACGAAAAGACCCTCTCGGAGCTGCGCGAGCTGATCGAGGCGACTGGCTTCAAGCCGGGCCGGCTTGAAGTCAGCAGCCAGGCGGCCGCGCGGTCGCTGGATCCAAGCAAGACCCAAGGCGAGGTCCTGCTCCTCGACGTCGGGCACGCCACGACGGACGTGATGCTGATCGACGGAGGTCGGCTCGGATTCAGTCGAAGCGCCTCGGTCGGAGCGGGGAGCGAGGGCTGGGAGGCGAGGCTCACTCAGGAGGTCGTGCGTTCGCTCGTCGCGGCCCGAACCGAGGGGGGCGCGTCGGAGCGCGTCGGCCCCCCGGATCGCGTCTTGGTCAGCGGTGGAGGCTCGACGGTCGGCGGTCTCGTGGACGCGGTCGGCGCAGCGATTCGGACCCGAGCGGAGGCGATCGCCCCGACCGACCTCTGTGACTCGTCTGGTGCGCTGCTCGAGGCCAAAGTCGCGGCACCCTATTTTGTCGCTCGCGGATTGCTCGGCGAGGTTGGCGCGGTCCCGCGCCTCGACTTCGCAGGTCGCGCACAGGTGCGCGCGACCCAACGGAGTCGAACCCGAGCGGTGGTCGCAGCGATTGGTTCCTTGCTGCTCTTGGTAGCTGGGATCGGCGGGGCCAATGTCTACTTGGACAGCCTCGAGAGTTCACTGGCCGAGCGCAAGGCGGAGCGCGACCTGCTTGAGCCGAGCGTCAAGCGCGCCAAGGCGGTTCGGGTTCAGCTCCGCCGGGTGGCAGCCTGGGACGCCCGCAAGGGTCGCGAGTTAGAAGCACTTCATGCGGTCGCGGAGGCGCTCCCCGACGAAGATCGGGCCTACTTGACTCAGCTTCGCTGGACCGACGGTCAGTTCGTTCACCTCGCGGGGCGGGCCAAGAGCGGGGGGGATGCCGAGGACTTTTTCTCGGCGCTCGACGCGGACCCCCGGATCGAGTCGGCCCGCATGGAGCAGGTCCGTCAGCCGCGTGGCAAGAAACGGGGGGTCGAGTTCAGCGGGAAGCTGCGCTTGGTCGATCCCCAGCGGGAGGTAACCAAATGACGCTTCGTGAGCGGCGAATCGCGCACGCGACTTGGATTCTTCTCGGGGGCGGCCTGCTCTTGACCCAGGTCGTCGAGCCGGGCTGGAAGCGCTACAGGGATCTGTCCCAGGAGCACGAGCTCGCTGAAGGGATCTTGGATCGCGAGCGCGCGCTCGCGACTCGAGTCGTGACCCTCGTCAAGCGCCGTCAGGAACTGCAGGAGACGCTCGCCCCCAAGGAGGGGAGCCTGGTCCCTTGGCTTATGGGCCACGTTCGGGAGCTCAGTCAAGAGGCGGGCTTCAAGCCGCGCTCGCTCCGATTCGTGAGCGCCCAGCCACTCGGGGATGCGAAGAAGGCTGGGGCCTTCCTCGAACTTAAGCTCGAGCTGCGGACCAAGACTTCGCCCAAGAAGCTCCAGGACTTCCTGGTTCGGCTCGCCGCCAGCGAGCGTCACGTTCGGGTTCGGTCGTTGACGACGGTCCCAGATCCCAAGGGGAGGATCGAGGCCACGCTGCTGCTTTTGGCCCTCGTTCCTCGCGACGCGACTCGCGGACTCGAGGTCCAGTGAGCGATCTGGCAGAGACCCTCGCGGCCAAGCGGACCCTGATCCTAGGCGTGGTGGCCGCGGTGTGCGTTGGCGGTCTAGCGATCAAGGAGCTCTCCTCGGGGGATCCGGCGCCAGCGGCTTCGCCCGCAGCCAGCGGCGGAGAGGCCCCAACCGTGACGGTTCTTCCGGGTGCGCCTCCTGGCGACCTGGCGAGCCTCCGCGAGCGCTACCGGCCGATCGTTCTCAAGGGGATCTTCGAGCCACGCGACTTCAAGAAGCGCTCCAAGCCTCGCCCTCGCAAGACTCCCAAGCCTGGCAAACCTGGCAAGCCGGGGCAGCCCAAGGGCCCTGACGACCTCGACCTCCGCCTGACGAGCTTCATGGGCATGGGCGCGGCGAGGGTCGGCCTGTTCGAGGACCGGAGCACGGGCACAGCCTTGTTCGCCAAGGCGGGCAAGACAATGGCTGGAGTCTCGGTCGCGTCGGTCGGTAGCGATCGCGTCGTGGTGACGCTCAAGGGCAAACGTCGAGAGTTCACGATTGGCGAGAGCCTGATCCTGCCGCCCACGGCGCGGGCCGCTCTGGAGCCGCTCCGCCCGAAGGGCTCCGTCACGACCGAGACCAAGCCGGTCACGGGGAGGAGCGACCTCCCTCAGCTGAGCGAAGAGAAGAAGTTGTCGATTCTGGAGCGCCTCAAGGCGCGACGGAGGGCTTCGAGAGCACGGGCCAAGGCGGGCGCGGCTGAGAAGAAGCGCGGCAGCAAGACCAGCGACGACGCCAAGAAGACCGCGGACGGCAAGACGACTGCGGACACCAAGAAGAGTGAGGGCAATTGATGATTTCAGCCCAATCCCTATCAATCACCCCACTCCTGCGACGCTCTCCACGCGCCCGGGCGCTCGTGCTTGGCGGCGCGACTTGCCTCGGGCTCGCGCTCGGACTCCCGGCGGGGTTTGGGAACGCGGTCCTGCCGACGGCGGAGGCTCAGGAGAAGCCCGCCAACGGAAAGACCAAGGACGGGAAGCTGACGTTCCGCTTCCAGCGCGCCTCGGTTCAGGCCTTCCTGGGCTACCTCAGCCGCGAGGCAGGGTTCACCTTCATTGAGGAGGCCTCGGTCGCAGGCGACATCACGGCCACCGCTGAGACCCCCTTGACCCCCGACGAGGCGTTGGAGGTCTTGCGGGCCTGGCTCTTGCCGAAGGACCGGACCCTGATTCGGGCAGGCAAGGTGATTCGGATCGTGACGATCGCCGAGGCCAAGCGGCGGGGCTTGCCGGTGCGGATCGGGAGCCGACCCGAGGACATTGAAGACACCAACGCGCTCGTGACTCAGGTCATGCCGCTGCGCTACGTCCAGGCCAGCGAGGTCAAGGACCAGCTGGCGGATCTGCTCTCGTCGGATGGCAAGCTGATGATCGAGTCAGCGAGCAACTCGCTGATTGTTCGCGACACGTCGAGTGTGATTCGTCGCTTCGCTGAGGTCCTTGCTGCGCTCGATCAGGCCGTGACCAACGAACTCAGCGTCAAGGTCTATCGGCTCAAGAACGGCGACTCGGCTGAGCTGGTCAAGGTGATCCAGGCTCTGTTCTCGGGCGAGGGCGCATCGAGCGGAGGGGGCAGCAGCCGAGGCGGTCGAGGCCGGCGAGGTCGGAATCGGGGCGGGCGAGGCGGGGGAATGCGCGACATGGCGCGAATGTTCTTCTCTCGTGGCGGCGGCGGCGGCGGCGGCGGCGGCTCGAGCACCGGTGGGGCTCGTGTCACCCCGGTCCAAGCCACCAATGACGCCCGAACGAACTCGGTCGTCGTCACGGCGAGCAAGGAGCAGCTCAAGCTGATCGACAGCCTCGTCGAGGAGCTCGACCGGGATCCAGATTCGATCACGACCGAGTTCCGCAGCTACCCCCTCAAGAACGCCGACGCCGAGGACCTCTCGACGACCCTCGAGGCGCTCTTCGAAGAGCCGACCCAGACTCAGAACCGCGGGGGTCGCGGGGGTCGCGGGGGCGGCAACCAAATGCCGCGCTGGGTTCGGCGGATGATTCCGGGCGCGGGCGGCGCTGCTGAGGAGGCAGGCTCGCAACGCGACGCGCCGGCTCCCAAGTTCACCGTCGATACGCGGACCAACACCCTGATCGTGTCGGCGACCTCGATCGACCAAGCCATCATCGGGAAGCTGATCTTGGATCTCGACAAGGACGAGACCGAACAGTCCGGCGTGCTCGTCCTGCCGCTTCGTCACGCAGAGGCCGCGAACTTAGCCACGATCCTCAACGAGTCGCTCTCGGAGTCGAGCGGGTCGGGGAACACCAACAACAACAACCGGAACAACCGGAACAACCGGAACAACCGAAACAACCGAAACAACCGGAACAATCGCAACAACCGGGGCGGAAACACCTCCAGTAACAGCAAGAGCAGCTTCGGCGGCTTGGTCGGGGAGGTGACCGTCGTCGCAGACGAGGAGGCCAACTCGCTCGTGTTCACGAGCGCCCCGCGCAACTTCGATCGGATTCGGGCCATCGTCGGCCAACTCGACAAGCCTCGCCGAGAGGTGCTCATTGAGTGCCTGATCGCGGAGGTGACGCTGACCGACAAGAGCGAGCTGGGGATTCAGTGGAACGCTGCGTTTACGAACTCGCTCGAGAATGATGAGAACGGCACCCAGAGCCTAGGGACCGACTTCGGCCTCGGCGCCCTTGGCGACGGGCTTCGCTACACCACGACCTCCGACAAGCTCTCCGGCCTGTTGCGAGCCCTCGCGACCGAAGGCCGGCTGAACATTCTCAGCTCGCCCAAGATCCTCTGCCTCGAGAACACGGAGGCTGAGATCAGCGTCGGGCAAGAGGTCCCCTTCGTGACCAACTCTCGGATCACCAACAACGGAGACACGGTCAACACGATCCAGTACCGCGACGTCGGGATCATCTTGAGGGTCACGCCCCAGATCAATGACGACGGCTTCGTTCGGATGACGGTTCACCCCGAGGTCAGCTCGATCGCGCCCGACTCCGAGTCGGTCACGATCACAGACGGCGTCCGCTCGCCGACCTTCAATCGCAACTTCGCCGACACGACCATTGTGATTCGGGACGGCGAGACGGCGGTCATAGGCGGCTTGATCCGCGACGCGGTGAGCGAGACGGTGTTCAAGATCCCCTTCCTGGGAGACATTCCGATCCTGGGGCGGGTGTTTAGCTCCAAGAGCCGAGAGGTCGTCAAGCAGGAGATCGTGGTCTTCTTGACGCCGCACGTCGTTCAGCACGCCGGCGAACTCCGAGCTCGGACCCGGAAGGTGCTCGCGGAGTATGTGAACATTCCGACCGAGATCCTCGAGAGCAACCTCGATCGTTGGCTGAGTGGGCTCGAGAAGGAGACCCACGCCTACCATTACAACCGCGGGACGGTGATGCTCGAAGGAGGGCGGGTCGATCAGGCCGTCGTCGAGTTGAAGAAGGCCCAGCGCCTTCGGACCCAGGACGCTGCAACTCGCTTCAACCTAGGCTTGGCCTTCGCGCGGGCGGGCAAGATGGCTGCGGCCGAAGAGGAGTTCCGCCAAGCCGAGCTCCTCGACTCACTCGACCCTGAGATCCCCTACAACATGGCCTGCGTGCTCTGGAGGCGTGAGGACTACCCTCGCGCCCTCGCCAAGCTCAAGCGCGCGCTCGAGCTCGACCCCTCTCACGAGGGCGCACGAGTGTGGTTCCCCAAAGCAGCTCGCCGCGTGGTGAAGCTTCGGTCTGAGGTCCTCGGTGAACAGAAGAAGTAGTCGTTTCTCGCTCGTGATCGGGCTCTCGCTGGCGTGGCTCTGTGGCTGCGCCAGCGCGCCTGCCGAGTCGCAGCCGGGCGCTGAGCCGGTCCGCGAGACTCAGAACCCAGAGGCGCCGCCCTTCGGGAACCCGCGCCCGAAGATCCGTCCCGGGGACGTGGTCTCCCCCGACAGCGAGGACTAGGGCTGCCCGCCAGAAGTTCCGGTACGGGTGAATGTAGGGGCGGGGTTTACAGCACCTGACGTATCAAATCTCAAGGTGAGAGCCCGTCTGTCTCGCCGAGACAGACGTCGGGCGGGGGTAAACCCCGCACCCTACAGATCGCACAGGGGCCCTCGGAGGGGGCCGAGTCTGCCCCTCCAATGTGCCTCTCCAAGGCGGCTCGCAACACGCTCGCGTAGGGGCGGGGTTTACCTCCGCCCGCCCCGAGGCCGCGCCGACCAGGCCTCACTGGAGCCTCTCGCGCACTTGTCCATTGTTACGTCGAGGGGGTGAACCGGGTGAACCCCTCCCCTACGAAAGCAATGGGGTGTATCGCCACTTGTGACGAGCAGCACTACTAGCGTGTCCGAGCGGGCCGGGGTGGCAGCAGACTTCCGCCCAAGCCTCTCGCTGGCGTGGATTGCGCCTGTCTGACCCCTCAGTATCCCTCGCTTAGATCGACCCGCGACTCCGGCTCCTCTCCCGCGCAGAGCGAGCGGAGCAGGCTGGCCAGGTCGCGGGACCGCCGCTCTTCGTTGTCTTGGACGTGGCCGGCCCGGTGCGGGCTGAGCACGACGTTCTCCAGCTCGTGGAAGGGGAGCTCTGAGGGGAGAAGCATCTCGCCCGACCGCTCACGTGACTCGGGGTAGCGCCACCACACGTCGAGCCCTGCCCCAAACAGGTGCCCTTCGCGGAGCGCCGCATAGAGCGCTCGCTCGTCGACGATCGGTCCCCGAGCGACGTTTACGAGGATCGCCTGGGGCGGGAGGGCTGCGAGCTCGGCCGCGCCGATCAAGCCGGTGGTGCGGGGCGTCGCAGGGAGGCAGAGCAGGAGGGCGTCGGTTTGGGGCAGGAGGTCGGCGAGGGCCTCGGGACCCTGCACCCTCCGATCCTCGTGGCGTGCCCGCCGAGCGATCGCCGAGACCTGCATTCCGAGGCCGGCGCAGGCCCGCGCGACGCGCCGTCCGACCGCGCCATAGCCAAGCACGAGCGCCCGTCGGCCTTCGAGGCGCAGGGCTTGGTCCCCTCGCCCACGGTCCGACCAGTCACCGGCCCGGAAGCGTCGTTCGATCGGGGTCAGGCGCTTGCTGGCCGCCAGGAGGAGGGCCAGCGCGAGCTCCGCGGTTGGGGCGGCGTTGTGGTGGAGGTTGTAGACGGGGAGCGCGGCGTACCCCTCGAGGCGCTCCGCTGTGATCGCCGGCAGCCCAGCGAAGGGCACGACGAGGGCCTCGAGCCCCCTTCTGGCGAGGAGCTCGGGTTCAGGGCGGCCGGCCACGAGGATCTCGAACGCGTCCGGTGCTGGAGGGCCGAAGCTGAGCGTCGAGATTGGAGCCAGCTCGGTACACAACAACTCCCGAGCCGGATCCGACTCGGGAGCTTGTTGGAAATGAATGCGCAGGGTCTAGAGCCGGAAGGTCAACGAGATTCCGCCGTGGAAGACCTCGTAGCGGTTGCGTCGTGAGGACGCCCGGGTGTAGCCCATTTGGCCAGCGAACTCGACGTGCTCGACGCCGAACCAGGCCAGATTGAAGGTGTAGGTGTGGACTCGAAGGTCCTGGGCGCGGCGGGGCTGGCGAACCTGCCAGTTGGCAGAGAACTGGGCCTCGAGCGAGAAGGGGAGCCGCTGCGAAATGTTGCCACCAAAGGCCGTCGTTCGGCGCCAGGGAGCCTCGGGGGTAGCCTCGGCGCGGTGGCTCCCGGTGATCGAGAGCGTGGTCCACTGGGGGATCGCCGTCCAGGTCGCGCTTCCGCGAGCGATCAGCCCGTCGAGACCGCTGAGGCCGTCGTCGAGGCCTGGGTCGGCCGCAGTGGCGCGAAACCCGCGCTTCTTCTTGATCGAGGAGTCCTCGATGCCGATCCGGCCGTTGACCGTGATCAAGTCAGCGATCTCGTACTGGATCCCCGCCATGACGTGGCCGAGGGTGATGTCGGGCTGGACAGCAGATTCGTCAATGTAGTGCCACTCGCGGAAGCCGGCGCCGACCAGGAACTTGATGTCGTGCTCGGTGTTGGGCTGAATCGTGAGGAACGAGTCGGACTCCCAGGACGCAACGTTGGTGGCCTTGAGCCCCCGAGGAAAGTTCTCGAAGGCGTTGAAAGTGAACTCGTGGAGGAACCCAAAGGTCTCGGTGAGCTGATACTCAGCCGAAGTGAAGCCGTTTCCAGAGAAGTTGTGGAAGCGACCGACGAACTGGGGGTCTGAGATCGAGATACCCCAAGTCGTGCTCCCGCTCGCGGTCAGCGTCAGCTTGCCGAGGGTCAAGCTGGAGTCGAGGCGCATTCGGTGCTCGACGGTGTCGATTTCTCCGCCGTTCTTCGCCGCGAGGAGGAAGGTCGGCACGTAGCCGAAGGCCAGCCGGCCGTCGTCACCGGCCGCGATGATATCTAGGCCTGGCATCGTGGCGAACAGGACGTCGTTCTGCTTGCCTTTGGTGCTGGTGTTGCCGACGAAGGGCACGAAGGAGGTCGATCGCCCCGACTTGCTCTGTTGGAACAGGTTAGTCGTGCCATAGACCGACTGGCGGAGGTAGGGCTTGATCGTCAGCCAGGGGGTTAGCTCGAACCCCTTGGTGGTCACATCGTCGAGCGGCGGCGGAAAGCGAATGTCGCTGATCGCGCCGCGAGGAGCCTCTTCCGCGTCATCTGCAGCGGCTTCGGCATCTTCTGCCTCAGCAGACTCAGTCGTAGACCGCTCCTGGGCGAAGACGGGCCCGCCCAAAAATAGGGCTGCAGTCGTGACTGCAACGCAATAGATAGTCCGAGTCACGGTTTATCCCCCCCGAGATGTCCGGCTGTTCTATCCCTGACCTCCGACGATTGCAAGTCACTCTGCCCCAAGGAGTTTCGGGCGAATGGGGTGTTCTCGGCCTCGTGCGGCGGCGTGCGGGCACCTCCCTCGCACGTGAGCAAGTCAACTCTTCGGCGGCTGAGAACCCGGAACTTCTGGTGGATCCTCGGGCGGCTCGAGCGCTACCCGGCGATCTGGCGGCACGACCAGCACCACCTGGCCGGGCTTGGCGCCCGGTTCCGTCGTGGGCGCGGCTGGAA
>JAESQQ010000912.1 GCA_016765095.1 Planctomycetota bacterium
ATCGCGGCTGCCTTGGCGATCGCGCCAGCCCCTGCGGCTGCCGCGCCGGCGCCTGCCGCCAGCGCACTCTTGGCGTTCTCGACGACGCCTCGGCCTTCGCCTACCCCCCTGATCCTGAGCGGACTCGCGCTCCTGGTCCTGCTCCTCGCCGCCTGGGGCTTTAGCTCGCTGGGCGCCAGCCCGAGCGCCCAGTCGGCTGCGGGGGACACCCCTCCGTCCTCGCCCACGCTCGAGAGCAGGGCGCCCTCGCTCGAGTTCAACGCCTCGGACAGCGAGGGCGAACCCGAGGGCGAAGGGCGCACCCCCCCGGTCACGCGCCGCTCCCCGGGGACAGGCCCCCCCTCGAGGCCCAGCCGAAGCCCCCCCTCGAGGCGCAGCCGAGCGCCGTCCCCAAGCGAAGGGACAACCGCGACCGGCGCCTTCTCGAGATCCGAAAACTGCCGACGCTAACGGGCAGCGTCCGCGACGCGCAGAGCGGACTCCCAGTCCCCGGCGCAGAGGTGTTCTGCGTCCGAGAAGACGAGGATCGCCGGGAGGTCGCCGCCGTCACGACGACGACCGCGAGCGGCGCGTTCCTGCTCCCCGTCGGCCAATACACCCTCCTGGGTCGAAACGGAGGCTCAGTCGTCCACCGAGAGGACACCCCCGTCGAGGCCTTCCTGTTGGTCGTCCGAGCGCCTGGCTTTCGCCCCTTCGTCCGATCCCTTCAGTTGAGCGACCTTGGGGCCTCCCCCCTCGACGCCCTCCTCGAGCCAAGCCCTCGCGGCACAGGAGTCCGAGCTAGCCTCCTCCTGCCGCACACTCGCGCTCCGGCGAGCGGGGTCCGAGTCCTCGTCCGGCTCGACCTCAGCTCACGCCAAGAGCAAGGGCGGCTCCTCGGTGAGGCTCAGGCCCCAAGCGCCGTGCCGACCCGAGGGCGGGTGGCCTGGTCGTTGGTCAGCGACGCCGAAGGTCGAATCGAGCTCGCGGGTGTCCCTCCGGGCAGCGCGACGCTCGTCGTCGCGGGAGGCCAATCCTACGTTCGCACCACCACCGCGCTCTCCCGCGATCGGGAGACCTCGATCCAGCTGGAGGTGGGCGCCGAGCTCCACCTCACGATCGAAGGCCTAGATCCCCGCCTCACGCTGCGCCGAGAGGGTGCCCTGGACTCCGTCAGCTTCTTCCCCGGCGCAAAGTCGAGCTACGCCATTCGCGGGCTCTCGCCGGGTCGATATCGCCTGACCGCCGCCTTTCGGCCCTCCGACGCCGATGGGCACTCCCTCCCGGCGCTCGTGGAGGACCTCGACCTGACCGCCGGTTATCCCCAGCGAATCCGAGTTCGGGCACCCTCCCCAGAGACGGCGGCCTCCTTGAGGGTCCGCGTCCTAAACGCCAAGGGTGAACCCTTGGCAGGTCGTCGCGTGGTCGCGGCACGAGCCGACGCCGACAGGTTTGGGCTGACCAGCAGCCTCGTGACCGACGCGCGGGGCGAGGTTTGGCTCCAGGCTCTCGCCCCCGCGACCTACCGCGTCCGCGTCCAGGGCTGCCTTCAGCAGGAGGTAGCCCTCGCAGCCAGAGCTCAGCGTGCACTCGTCGTCCGGCCGAGCGCTGCCAGAGTCCTCGAGAGCCAGGTCGTCGACCCGAGCGGACGCCCGGTCCAGGGTGCCCAAGTCACCGCGGGCTTCGCGGAGGGAAAAACCGACGCCGAGGGCCGCTTTCGCCTCGAACTCGCCGGCTTGCTCCCCGAGGGGACGCGGGTCGACCTCGTGCTCGACGCCTCCTTTGGCGCCGTGGGTGGCGGGCGGACGCTCCCGAGTGGGACCCGGCTCGCGCGGGCGAGCCTAGGCGTCCTGGTCAAGGGCCGGCCTTGGCGGCTGATCTGCGCGGCGAGGCCTGAGGAGACCGCGATCGAACGGGGAGCTCCGCGCCAGGGGTTGTTCACCGAGTGGCTCTTGGCCCTCGCGGTCGGGCCTGGGGACGCCAACGAAGACGGTCGCGTCAGCCTCGGGGAAGCTTGGAGGTTCCTCTCTCGCTGGGTGACTCCCGACGCGCGCGAGGCGGGAGCCGAGCAGCGCCCCTGTATCTGGGGCGGAGATTACGAGCCCCTTCTTGCCGGTCCCGAGCAGCGCTCTCACGCGCTGACGCGGGATCGGCGCACCGACCTCGGGGCGGGCGAGCCGCCAACTGGGGGCTCGCCTTCTAGAACCGAGCACGAGCACGAGCACGAGAGGCTGTCGCGAAACTGGCAGTTTTCAACGCGGAGATCGCGGAGACTCGCCGAGAGCCGCAGAGGTCGAAAACTAGGGCGAAGGCGCTCGGATTCGGTGGCGAGGCCGAGAGAGCTAACGAGGGAAGAAGGGAAGGATCCCCGTTCCGTTCTTCTTCGCACTGGCACCGCGCGACGCCCTAACGCCCTGGCAGCGAATCCAGAGCATTTGCTAGACCTCCTGATCTCCGCGGCCCTCGGCGTTCCTCTGCGATTCTCTGCGTTGAGAGCCGCTCTCGCCTCAGGCACTCCCCCAACGCAATCAAGTCGCGCCGTCCACTAGGGACGCGACCTCCACAGGAGTCCAGCGCGAGCACGACGAGCACGAGCACGACCCCGAGTCGAAGAAGCTCCGCGAACTAGACGCTGATTCCTGCTGCGTTGCTGGCGGGGGGGGAGCCCTCGAGTGCCGCTCGGAGCTGCTCTGGGTCGAGCGCGGTCAGCGGAGAGACCTCGCAGCTGACCCCGTCTGGAACTTCGACTCCAGCCGCGGTGAGCCAGCGCGCGGCGCGCGACGAGAGGGCCGCCTTGACGGTCTCTGGGGAATAGGGCCCTTCGGCGTTCTTGAGCGGCTCGAACTCCTCCTCGCGCGGGACTTGGAGCGTGACGTGGTTGCGTGCGTGGGGCAGAACGTCGAACACGAAGCGCTCGAACTTGACCACGTTCGGCTCGCTCGGCTCCACGAGAACGCCGGCCCCGTTGAGGATCGCGACTTTCTTGCGGGCGAGGTGATAGCCGAGCTCGAACCCGGGCGCGCTGACGCGCTCGAGGAACTCGCGGCCGAACAAGTGGACCGCCATGTTGCCCGCCCGGAACGCGAGCGCTCCCTCTGGCGTACGCTGGCTCTGCTGGGCTGGCGTCATTTCGGAGTATTCGACGACGCCTGGCTTCCCGTCGCGGAGCGCGACGAGTCCGACTCGCTCGGTGGGGTCTGTCTTCTCGACGACTTTTGTCGAGGCCTCGGCGTCGGCTGCGAGGTGCGCGCCGAGGAACACCGGGTCAGCCACCGCGCAGAGCGGGTTGTCGACTTGCCAATAGAAGAGCAGATCCTGGCCGCGCTCGGCCATTCGCTCGAGGGCCTTCCCGTCGCGGAGCGCGAACAAGGTCCCGCCGTGACCGTTGGGGCTCGTCGCGAGCTCGCCCGGCGCGGTGAAGCAGAGCCGGCCCTCGAGGGTCACGTTGGGGAGGTCGGCCTGGACCAGGTAGTGGAGCTGCTCGGGAGCGAGCCCGAACCGCCCTTGCTCCTCGAAGAAGGCCTCGGTCTCGTCTCGGTTGAGCCCTGACGTCATGACGTAGAAGTCGAGCGGGCGCCCGGCGCGTGCTCCGAGCGCGAGGACTTGTTCGGCGAAGAGCTGGAACAGAGTCTTGTTGCTGAGCGGACCGACGGGGTAGGTCCCCTTGGGCCCTGGCCAGCCGAGGCGGGTTCCTTGGCCGCCTGCGACGACGAGGACGGCGACTCGTCCGGCCCGCAGGGCCTCCCAGCCGGCCTCGGCGAGGGTCGCTCGCTGCGCTGCGTCCGGCACGAGGGGATCGAGAGGAGCGATCTCGCTCGTCTGGGCCGGTGGCGCGTCCATGAGCGCGATCAACTCGGCCAGCTCGCCCAGGTGAAGGGCCTCGAGTTGACTCAGGAGCGCGACCTGGCGGTCTGGGTCGAGTGAATCGTGGTGATCGAAGACGTGCCCTTGGCCGGCGCCCTCAAAGGTCTTGATCATGAAGGGGTGGGGTCGCGTCTTGGTCAATGGGCCTCCTGCGCCAAAGCCTACGCCTCGACTTCGCTCCCGGCCAGCGAGGCCCCGGGTCAGATTCGAGGGATGCGGCTCGAGCTGGCCTGACTAAGATCGAGCTCGACCCACCGGAGAGACCATGATCTTCGAGCGCTTCTACACAGCTTGTTTGGCTCAGGCGAGCTACGGCATTGCGGACTCCGAGTCGGGGGTGGCGGTGATCGTCGACCCGCGCCGGGACGTCGAGATCTACCTGGAGTGGGCCGAGGCCGCCGGCGTGCGAATCGAGCACGTCGTGCTGACGCACTTTCACGCCGACTTCCTCGCCGGTCACCTCGAACTCCGCGCGCGGACGGGGGCCACGATTCACCTCGGGGCGCAGGCCCAGACCGAGTATGAAGTCGAGCCGCTCGCGGACGACGCGTTCTTGAAGCTCGGGCCTGAGGTCAAGCTCCAAGCCCTCGAGACGCCCGGACACACGCCCGAAGGGATCTGCCTGCTCGTGTTCGAGGGAGCCAGCGAGACGCCACACGCGGTCCTGACCGGGGACACCCTGTTCTTGGGCGACGTCGGGCGCCCGGACTTGATGGGCTCGGTCGGGTTCACCGCCGAGCGACTGGCTGGACTCCTCTACGACTCGCTCCGGGCCAAGATCCTGCCCTTGCCGGACGAGACCCTCGTCTACCCGGGCCACGGGGCCGGCTCGTCCTGCGGGAAGAGCCTCAGCACGGCTGCGTTTACGACCCTCGGCGAGCAGCGCGAGACCAACTACGCGCTCGCGGACATGAGCCGCGAGGACTTCGTCCAAAAGGTCACGGAGGGACAGGGGACGCCTCCGCGCTACTTCGCGCACGACGCCCGCCTGAACAAGGCCAACCGCCCGACGCTCGACGAGTCCCTCGCCAAAGCGCTCGTCCCGTTGAGCGTCGAGGACCTCGTGCGGCACAAGAATCAGGGGGCCCAGGTCCTAGACGGGCGCGACCCAGACGTCTACGCCGCGTTCCACCTCCGGGGGAGCGTCAACGTGGGCCTGGGCGGCAAATACGCGAGCTGGTGCGGGGCGGTGTTGGACGCCGAAGTCGCGATCGTGTTGATCGTGGAGCCGGGCCGTGAGCGCGAGGCCGCTCTTCGCCTGGGACGAATCGGCTTCGACCGAGTGGTGGGCTACCTCGAGGGCGGCGCGGAGTCGCTGCGAGGTCAGCCCGACTTGACCGCCACGATCGAGAGAATCGAGGCCGACGAGCTCCAACGTCGCTTGGCTTCAGACACGCCGCCTCGTCTCCTCGACGTTCGGAGCCCGAGCGAGCACGCCGCAGGCGCGATCGAAGGCAGTCAGCAGGTCTGCCTGAGCCAGCTCCAAGCTCGCCTGGCCGAGGTCTCTCCCGACGAGACGTGGGTCGTGCACTGCCAAGGCGGCTACCGCTCCTCGGTCGCCGCCAGCATTCTGGAGGCTGCGGGCGTCACGATCAGCGATCTTCGCGGCGGCTATCTGGGCTGGGTGGCCCTGACGGGCCAGCCTGCTTAGGGCCGATTCAGGACCTGAGGTCCAAGACCATCAGCGCCTCGTCGAAGTCGACGCCGTCGACGACCAAGGCGACGGGCTCGACCCCGTAGGTGCGAAACCCCAACGACTCGTAGAGCCGCGTGGCGGGGGCGTTTCCGACCGCGACGCCGAGGTGGAGGTGGCGCAGCCTCTCCAGGCTACGTGCGTAGCGAATCAACTCTTCAAAGAGCACTCGCCCGCAGCCCAGCCCACGGGCCTCGGGCCGGACGAACACGCCCCACACGAAGGCCTTGTGCTTCAACTTGGGTCGCGGCTGGGAGTGGAGTCCGGCCATTCCGACCAGCTCCTGGCCGAGGAAGGCGCCCCACACACGGCTCTGGTCCTTGCCAGCGAGTCGCTCGGCGAAGTGCTCGGGCGGCCGGGGAGCCTCCTCCTCGTGGCTCGAGGCGAAGGCGGTCGGGCTGTCGAGCAGCGCGCTCAGGCGAATCTCTCGGTAGAGGGGCCCGTCGGGCGGGGTCAGGGGGCGGACGCTGATTTCGCTCATGAGCCCTTAGACGGAGGGAGGTGGCGGGACTTTCGCGCTAAGTCTGCTCCTTGTAGGCCGACCGCACGGGAGGCCAGAATCGTCGCACCATCCAGGCTAGATTGGGCGCCCCCGGCCGGGGAGGAGCCATCGTGGGACGGAGCAAAAACAAGAGCTCGCGGAACGCAGTCAGCCGCTTTCAACAGGGGAGCGCCAAGCAGGCCGCTGAGGTCCTGCGGGCGCGCGAGGAGATGGGCCGGGCGCTCGAAGACCCGGCCAGCTTCAGCCAGGCCCTGGCTGTGTTTGGGCAGCTCGCCTTGCTTCTGCCTCAGCTGCGGCCGTGCCGGTTCCCGCTGGCCGACTTCGTGGCTGGGCTCACGACCGCAGCTCGAGAGTGCGAGCTTGTCACAACTGTTTGCCCGAGGCGTATCGCAGGATAACGCTGCCGGTGAGGCGGGTGC
>JAESQQ010000095.1 GCA_016765095.1 Planctomycetota bacterium
CGGCACGGCATGTACCAAGGGCGGGCGGGGGTAAACCGGTAAACCCCGCACCCTACAGATCGCAATCGGGCCCCGCGCGAGGCGCTCTCTTGGGCGGCTCACAACACGCTCCGGTAGGGGCGGGGTTTACCCCCGCCTGCCCTGCCCCCCCAAGACCAAGAGCCCTCTCCCTAGATACTGGGCGGCGTTCCCTCGTCTCGGGCGGCCTGGGCGCGACTCGAGAGCAGGAGGGCCTTGAAGTCCTGGGCGGGGACCGGGCGACTGAAGAAATAGCCCTGGAGCTGGTCGCAGCCAGACTCGCGGAGCGCCTGGAGTTGGTCCGCGGCCTCGACGCCCTCGGCCACGACTTCCATGTCGAGGCTGTGACCCATGTTGACGATCGCGTCAAGGATCGCCCGCTCCTTGTGGTTGGAGGGGATCTGATCCAAGAACGACTTGTCGATCTTGAGCACGTCGATCGGGAGCTGGCAGAGGAGGCTCAGCGAGGAATGACCGGTCCCGAAATCGTCGAGCGAGATCTTGATCCCCCGCTTCCGGAAAGCGCTCAGGATCTCGAGGGAGCCGGGCAGGTCCTCGAGCAAGCAGCTCTCGGTGATCTCGAGTTCGAGGGCCGCGGGCGCGAGGCCAGTTCGCTCGAGCACGCCGTCCACTCGCTCCAGGAGCCGCTCGTCCTGGAGTTGGATCGGTGAGAGATTGACCGCGATCGTAAGGTCGGGGAAGCCCTGATCGCGCCAAGCCTGAGTCTGGCGGCAAGCGACCTCCAAGACCCACTCCCCGATCGGAAGGATCAGGCCCGTCTCTTCAGCCAGGGGCACGAAGTCGAGGGGCGGCACGAGCCCCCGCGAGGGGTGACGCCAGCGAAGGAGCGCTTCGGCGCCCAGGATCGCCTGAGTCATGACGTCGACTTTGGGCTGGTAGAAGAGGACCAACTGGTGTTCCTCGTGGGCTCGGCGGAGCGCCTGCTCGCGCTGGTTGCGCCGAAGCGCCATGGTGCCGAGCTCTTCGCTGTAGTACTCAAAGCCCCCCTCGTGGCGAGCCTTGAGCCGATCCCGGGCAATGCCTGCGTTGCGGAGGAGCGCGTCTGCCCGCCCTGCGTCGGGAGGGAAGAGCGCGATCCCCAGGCAGGGCTCGAGCTCAACGGCCTCGTGGCCCTCGATCTCGAAGGGCTCGCGGAGCTGCTGGAGGATCTCGCGCGCCTTGGCGCTTGGGCTGCCCTCCTTGAGGTCCTCCAGCACGAGCACGAACTCGTCTGCGTGCAGACGAGCGCAGGTGTCGCTCATGCGTGCCACGGCCCGCAAGCGCTCGCTGACGCGCGCCAGGATCTGATCCCCGACCTCGTAGCCGAGGCTGTCGTTCACGGTTCGGAAGCAGTTGAAGTCAAAGCGCAGCAAGGCCACGCGGCCGCCCTCGCGCTCCGCGACGGCGAGGGCCTTGGAGAGCCGCTCAAGGAGGAGCCGCTCGTTGCTCAGCCCCGTCAGGGCGTCGTAGTGGTGGAGGTAGCCGAGCCGTCGCGTCATGGGGCCCCGTCGACTGAGGTCCGTGAACACCTGGAGGTAGTGGCTCACGGCCCCGTCGGGTCCGCGCACGGCCGAGACCGTCGACCACTGGGGGTAGAACTCCCCGTTCTTGCGCCGCGCGTGAAGCTCTCCTCGCCAGGCCCCACCGCTTTCGAGCTCGTCTGCGAGTTCGGTCCGCAGCTCGAGGGAGGCCTTGTCGTCGAGGGGGTGGAGACGGCTGCCGGTCACCTCCTCAGCCTTGTAGCCCGTGATCGAGACGAAGGCCCGGTTGACCGCCTCGACTCGCCACTCGCCGTCGCAGACCACGACCCCCTCGGTCGTGTGCTCGAACAGCGTCGCCATGAGCCGCACGTGTTGATCCGACGCCCTCTGGCGCGTCACGTCGCGAATCAGGAGCAAGAACACGTCCCCCTCGGCCGCGATCGCGCGCAGCTCACGAATCAGCTCCCCGCCCGTCTCCCCGACCAAGCGATACTCGAACGGAACTGCGACGGACTCCCCGCTCTCGGCGTCCGCGAGCGCGAGACGGAACGCCTCGGCGGCCGGCTCGGGCAGGCTCGGGTAGATCGAGTGTCCGACCAAGTCCGCCAGCGAGATCTGAGCCTCGAACGATCCGCTTAGCTTGTAGCCAAGCAGACGCCCCGCCCGGTCGACTTGAAGGATCAAGTCCGGCACGGAGAGAAGGAGTCGCTCTAGGGTCTCCCCAGAACGCGAAGGGCTCGTTTGGTCCGCCAGCACGTATACCCCATTGAAGTCCCTAGACGCCTTTGGATCAAGCTTGAGGCCAACTCTGTGAGAGATCCGCACCGAGGAGGATCACGCCGGGCAAGGGTCAACCAACGAAAAAGGGCAGGCGGATAACCGCCTGCCCCTTTCGCTGACCCTCCGTCTAGGGGAGGACCAAAGCGCTTCTCAGCGCATTGGACTACTTAGTTGGAGTCCGCAACGAAGAAGCGGCTCGTTCCGTTGATGTCCTGCTTGGTGAACTGGAGGATCGCGCTCAGAGCGTCACCCTTGCCGTCAGTGCAGCACGAGAGGTTGACTCCATTCGTAACGTCAGCGCTGCTGAAGTTACTGATCAAGCCTGGGTTCGCTAGACCCGTCGAGGTCTGACGCAGCCACTGGAGCCCGTCCGTGGTCGCCTGATACCAGAGCTGGCCGTTGAACTCGAGCACGACACGGAGGGTGTTCCCGCTCTGACAGCATTCGACGCCGCCAATGTTGGTCGACAAGCCACCCTCGTGCATGAGCGCGAGAGGCAGAGTGAACGGATTCAGAGTCGTGTTCTCGACCCCATTGATCCGAGTCTGGACCGAGTTCTTGGGGCTGGCGCCCGTCGTGTCGGTCTTCTGGAGAACGCGAGCCCCGAGAGTGAGGAAGTTCGAGGCGTTGCCCGAAAGCACCGTCGTGGCTCCGCCAGTCGGGATTTGAAGCGAAGCACCGGCCCGATCCGTAAGGAGGATAGCCACGTAAGTCGAGTCGGCCACGGTCGGGTAACTCGGACGGTTCGTGATATCCGTGTTGTTCGGAAGACAAGCGAGCTTGTTGATCCGAATGTTGTTACTGGTCGCGAGGTTCTCGATACCGGGGAAGGTAGCGAGGGGAGCCGTTCCAACGAAGCCGAGGGTCTCGTTGGTGTCCGCAGTCGTGCCGATCTTGACTGGAGTCTCGAAGGCCGTGCCATTGAAGATCGTGGCGTAGACCGAGACGTCACCGAAGTCGTTGTTGCCCGCGTCTGTACTCGTGCCGTCGTCAACGCGGGTGAAAGCAACAAGAACGCTGCCACCGTTACCGCTCGAGTCCGGGCCGGAGTCAACGCTCTGGAAGTGAGCGTTCTTCGTCACGTCTCCGTTCCCTTGGAGCCACTCGAAGCTGCTCGTGCCAGGAGCCCCTGCGGTCGTCGCGAAGGCAGCGGGGCCGAGGACGTTGTTCGCAAACACCGACTCAACCGCCGTCACCGCAGCGAGGGCCGGAGGCGCCGGAGCCCCTGAGCTCCCGCCGAGGGTGACCGTCATGCGAGCGCCGAAGACGCGGTCACCCGTGCCGTCGGACTGCTCGAAGAACAGGCTGACCACGTCCTTGTTGGATTGCCAGCCGCGGTAACACGCCTTGCCCTGGAAGCAGAAGGTGTTGACCGGGATCTGGTTGCCGATAAAGGCCGGCCCAGGAGCGAGCAGGCTACCGCTGGTTGGCGAGTCAACAATGACCGGTCCACCCGCCAAAACCCGGAGGTTCACGTTCGCCGCGACACCAGAGGTGCCCGCTTGGGTCGTGCTCGAGTTCAGACGGAAGGTCTGGTAAACGTTGGCGTAGAGGTCGGTCTGGAACTGCTGGTTCTCAGTGACTCCCGTCCTGCGGATAAAAGCTGCTGCAATCCACTCACCGGTCCGGTTCATGGAGAAACAGGGGGTGCCGATCCCGTCGGCCAGGTTGACAGCAGTCGTGGGGGCCGTCGCGCGGAGAGTGGTGATCCCAATGTCGTCAACCGCGTGGGTGCCCGAGATACGGACCGGGTTGGTCCCAGCGACGAAGGAGGTCGTCGTCGAGAGCGCGCCCGTCGAACCGATCACGACGACAGCCAGCTCAGCGTCCTTGTTCGCGGCCGAGCCCGTATCGGTGCCCGAGCTCGTCGTGCCGTCAGCCAAGCTGAAGAACAGGGTCAGGTCGCCAAGACCCTCGTCCGCTCCGTAGATCGACTGCTGGGACGACTCACCGTTGTAGGGGAAGAAGTTCGAGACCTCACGACTCGACAGCGGAGTGAAGCTGGCGGGCGCAACCGTCGGAACCTCCGTCAGGTGAGTACCTGGCGTGCCCGCAGCGTTGGCCTTCGTCACACAGATCGCGTCAGTGCTGACGTCGATCACTCCAGAAGTAGCGAGGGTGCAGGTGCCGTTGGCCTGGTCGGTGAACCGAGCCGCGGCGAGGATCGTGCGCCGAAACTGAAGGTCGAGGGTATTGACCGTGTTGGCCGGCGTGCCGCCGCCGTTCTCGACGCGCATTGAGGCGTCCATGTAGCGGAAGAAGACCGTGTTGTTGTAGGTGTTGAAGTCCGAATAAACACCCGAACCGACCTCAGTCGAGCCAGTGGTTCCGTGAATGCTGATGCCTCGCGAGATTCGCGTGTCGGTACCCCAGGTCAGGGTGTCGAGGTTGAACGAACGGTAACGAAGGAAGAGCCCGTCACCACGTTGGGTGACGTTGTCGAGAACAGCCCGGCGAAGCGAGACCTCCGAGAGAGTCGTCTCGATTTGAGTGAAGACCACCGCCAAGCAACTGACGTCCTCACCAGCGCTGTACTTGTTCTCGAGAGTGGTTCCAGTCGTCTGGGTGGGACCCGCTTGGCCAGGCGCGCCAGGTGCGACGTCTTGGCCGGTCCAGCCAGCTTGCCCAGCGAGACCGTCCGTAGCGACGCCGTAACTCATGACGTTGTTGGCCGGAGCGTCCGTCGCGCCGACGGTGTTCGCGGCGAGGCCGCCCGAGACGTGCACGTTGGGGATCTCGTCGCCAACTCGCTGGAAGCCGTAGCGGAACTCACGGGTGGTCGCACCCACGGCTGCGCTGGTCGAGGTGCTGTTGTTGACCTCACCCTTGAGGAAGACCCAACTACCCAGCGTCCGACGCTGGCCCCTGCCGAGGCTCGACGCGTTGTCGATCGAAGCGCCGGGGAGGTTGAAGAGCGTATTGAACGAGCCAATGATCACCCAGTTACCGTTGTTGGCGCGCACTCGGTTGACCTCGGCCCCGGGGGACGTGTTGGCCGACTGGTAGTTCCCAGTGTTGAGGGGAACGCAGATATAGCTATCGAGGGCGACGGCCGTACCGTAGTCGCGGTCTGCAGCCTCGAGCTCCGAGGGGGGAGTGAAGGTCCCGTTGGCGTAGTAGCTCGCGTAGACGCGATTGTTACCGAGGGTGAACAGGACGATCGCGCTGTTGTCGCCGGAGAAAGTCCCGTCGCTCTTGGGCGAATCGCAGTTGAAGCTCACCGTGAACAGGACAGCAGGCGAGCCGTTGGAGCTGAAACCGCCGCCGTCGGGCGCCAGGTTGTTGTTCGTCAACCCGCTGAACGGAGTCGAGTCTTGGTTGTTGAGCAGCGCGCCGCCGCCAGCAATGATGGTGTCGCCATCTTCGCTACAGCCTGCTGCGAGCAGCCCGATCGTGAGGACCGCCGCGGCCCCAATTCCTACTTGCCTAAACATTTCGTCAACGCCTCCCGGCTGTGATTTCCTGATTCGATTGCGAGGGCGCCAGGTGTCCGTCCAGAGGACGGGGTGACCCTGACAGGCCGTCGCTATCGTTTTCCGCTTGGTTGTTAGTTCTCGTCCCGTCGGGCACGTGAGCAGAGCAAACGTGCACCGAAATTCCATTCACCCCACTGCGAGTTCGGGGCCAATCGGATCTCCGTTGTCCTTCGCCGAAGGCTCGTATGCACAAGTCCTTTAGCAACAGTGACTGCGACTCTCCTAGGGCGATGATTCAGCTTGCACAACGCGACCTTTGGGAAGATGTCTTCCCGTGGCTGCCCGAAAGCTGGCAAATCGTCTTGGAGGGTCTAACGAATTTCCGTCGCTGGCTTCTTCTCCCGCAGTTGGGTCGTCCTTTTCTCGGTGACTGAGCAAGTGGACTTGAGTCCTTTCTGGCGACGGAGCGAATTGGGACCCCACTAGCTCCCGCATGATTCGCCCCCGGGAGCGCACCACCACTGCTTTTTGACCCCCCCCGGAGCGATATCGCGCACCTCGGGCATTTTGCGCGACCCGCCTTCGCCTCGAAATCCAGCCCCGATCCCTCGAACCCCCCTGCTGCAAACCTGGCGATTCAGAAGGAGGCATGGGACACACCCAGGATCCCGAATCCGGGATGGGTACTCCCCGAATGCCCTCGGTCTAGCCAAGCCGTCCAGGGCCAAGCCCTTGCGCCCCGGCCGGGTCCGCGACAGGGAATCGGCGCGCACGAAGGAAGGCTCCTGAGAGGGCGACCGTCAAGGTCTGGGGGGCGGGCGGGGGTAAACCCCGCCCCTACCAAGGCGTGTTGTGAGCCGTCCGATAGCGCCCTGCGAGGGGCGCCCTCCCCCCGTAGGGTGCGGGGTTTACCGTTCGCGCCTGCC